>JAGQIY010000069.1 GCA_020430865.1 Myxococcales bacterium | reverse complement strand
GCTCAGGCAGGCGTTCGTGGAGATCACCTACCGGCGCCTGCGTCAGCTGGATCGCTTGAATGACCGCCTCAGGCAGGTGAACCAGGAGCTCGACGCGTTCGCTCACGTCGCCTCCCACGACTTGAAAGCTCCGCTGCGGACGATGCGCTACTGCGCCCAGTGGGTGCTCGAGGATCATGGCGACAAGTTGCCCGAAGACGGACGCCAGCGCCTGGAGCAGCTGCTCTCCATATCCGACCGCATGCACGGCCTTCTGGACTCCCTAGTGGCCTTCTCGGAGTCGGGGCGACGGGTGATGCACCTTGAAGAGGTGTCTATCGCCGACGTGGTGCGTGAAGCGAAGGAGGAGCTCGGAGCTGCCTTCATTGCCAGCAACGCGGAGGTACAGCTCGATGTGCAGCTACCTCTTGTTTACGGCGATCGCACGATGCTGCGCGAGGTGTTTCAGAATCTGATCTCGAATGCGTTGAAGTACACCGACGCGAGCGCGCCGCTGATCCAGATCGGCGTGCTGGCGAGCAGCGGCGCTTCGCCGACAATCTACGTCAAGGATAACGGCATCGGAATCCCCAAGGAAAGACTCCAGGACGTGTTCACGGTCTTCAGGCGCCTTCACCCCGATGGGGCCTACCAAGGAGGCAGAGGCATCGGTCTGGCCATCGCGCAGAACCTGGTGTCCAGACATGGCGGTCGCATCTGGGTCGAGTCGGTTCCTGCGGAGGGCACGACGTTTCTCTTCACGCTCTCCGGAGGCGGTAGCGATTCCCGTACAGGCGACTTCGACGCTCAGGCAGACTCGGAGAGCTGAACTGGAGCCCGCTTGAGCAGCGCCAGCGCGTGCAGGATGCGCTCGTTCAGGCTCGTTCGCTCCCAGTAGAAGGCGTCGACGGAGATCACGTTCGGTAGCTCGTCGACCAGCTTGAGCTGACGAGCAGCGAGCTCGTGGCGAATCCCGGCTTCAGGGGCGAAGACCAGACACTCCGCGTCCTTTGCCAGAGCCAGAGACGCTGGGATGTCATCGGTTTCCCCGAGGATGTGTAGATCGGCCAGTTCGTGACGCAGGATGTAGTCGTCCGCAGCGCGCCGTAGAGCCGTGTCACGAGCCGGCAAGAGCACGCCCACCGGGCGTTCCACTGCCGCCCCGACCACCGCAACCACCTGCGTGGTGGTGAGCGAGTCGGTAACGAAGCCGCGTTCGGTTGCTCCCAGAGGCAGCTGATCCGTGATCGCCACGTCGACATCCCCACGTTGGATCGCCGCTTCCAGATCCTCCCCCGGCTGTACCCGCAACACGGTGCGGAGTCCCTCGACGCCGAAGATCGGCCGGAAGTAGTCAGCCGCAACTGCGCGCGACACGGAGTTCGCGACGCCGACTCGCAGCACCGCGTGATCCGTCTGTCCTGAGTATTGCTCCACCAGGGCGCTGGCTGCGCTGAACATGCGGCGACTCACGGAGAACGTCGTGCGTCCCTCCTGGGTGAGTTCCAGCCGGTTTCCGCGGCGCGCGAAGAGCTTCACGCCAAGGGTCGACTCCAGTTGCTTCACTTGCTCGCTGACGGTCGGCTTGGTGATGCGGAGGCGCTCCGCGGCCCGGGCAATCGAGCCCTCTTCGGCCACGATGTGGAAATAGAACAGATGATTGAAGTTGAGTCGCTCGAGAGCCATCGGCCGGGATCCGGATGCAACCGATGTGCCTGAGGTGACGCCGCGCTCCTGCCGTTCGACATCCATCGAAGCACGGTGAAAACCGCCCCAGTGTGCGACATGGCCACCCGCGGCGACCCAGCTATACGAACGGCGCGTCGTACTCGGGAATGGCGACGCTCTCCGCGGCGAGCTTCTCCCACTCGGCGACGATGGGGTGCTCCCAGATGGTGGCGCAGTAGTCCGCCGCGTCTCCGCTGAGCTCTACGCCGTAGGTGCGCAGGCGCGTTACCACGGGGAAGTACATGCAGTCGGCGATCGTGAAGTGGCCGAACAGGTAGGGGCCGCCGAGGCTCTGGAGCGACGCGCTCCAGACTTCGCTGACGCGCGCGATCTCCCTCTGCGCCTCGGCGCTGGGGCGGAAGGCCTTGGCCCGAGCGCGCCCATTCATGCCCATCTCGCCGCGCAGATACGGAAAGCCGCCGAGCATCTCGCAGCTGATGGCGCGAGCCCGAGCGCGCTGCGCGCGATCCTCGGGCCACAGCTTGGCGTCGGGCGCGAGCTCGCTGACGTACTCGCAGATGGCGAGGCTCTCGTGGACGCTGAGGTTGCCGTCGATCAGTACGGGCACCTTGCCCGCGCCCGAGAACTGCAAGACCTTGTTGTGCCACTCTGGATCCACGAAGAGGTCGATAGTGTGCGTCTTGAACGGTAGCCCGCTGTACTTCAGCGCGAGCCAAGGCCGCACCGACCAGGAGCTGTAGTTCAAGGGCCCGACCACTAGCCTGAGTGACATGGGGCGAGGATATCACCTAGTGGTCGCGCTGACTCACTATTGATATCCGACTGGGTTTCCGCCGCTCACTCTCGTCTGCCGGGGCGCGCGCAGCAGCAACGGCCTGCCCTCACCCCCAAGCCTGGATTGCCGTGCGGATTGAATATCGCGTTCCGTCATCGGGTGGACTAGGTGGTAAGGGCATGCCAGGCCGCAGCCTCAACTGTCCGAACCGTGGCGCACCGCTGCGCTGGAAGGGCAACGTCCCGGTCATCGAGTGCGCCTACTGCCAGACGCACATCGTGCCGGACCCCGCACCATCACGCACGAACCGTCGCACGTCGTCGCGACGAAGCCGGCGAACCTGACTCCGGTCCCGGTGCTGCCGGCGACCGCCGCACACGTCGCGAGCGTGAACATCGCGACCAGCGACAATCAGCTGGTGGGGGTGAGGAAGCACTGCCTCAATCCGTGATTGCCTCCAGGATCCTGACCAGCACATGTTCCAGCGAGTCTCGGACTTCGTGGTTCTCGAAGCGTAAGGTGCGGTAGCCAAGTCGAGCGAGAAACGCATCCCTGCGAGCGTCTGCCCCCTCGAGCCGCTCGTGCACGAAGCCATCCAGTTCCACGATCAGCTTGATGTCCCGCGCGACGAAGTCACAGATGTAGCGCCGCCCAAGCACCACCTGACGGCGAAACGTGGCGCCCAGCTGCGACCGGCGCAGGTAGAGCCAGAGCGTAGCCTCGGTGAGCGTCGGGTGGCGGCGCAACCAGTAGGCGCGCTCCTCGAGTTCGGCACGACGCAGAGCACGTTGGCGGTAGGTGTAGTTGGTTTGGGTCATTGCATGGACTCCTTCCCGCTCGGGGCTGCCGAGCTGCGCCCACCACGCGCAGAGCGCGTGCCGCGCTCCACCCGCGAGATCACATACAAACCCCGCGGAAACTGCGCGGCG
>JAGQIY010000735.1 GCA_020430865.1 Myxococcales bacterium | reverse complement strand
TCCGCGTTCGCTGCACGCGTCGCCTGGGCGTTTGTCTTCGCAGCCGTCGTTGCGGTCGTTGAATCCCGCGGGTTGGCGGTGCTCCGCATGATTCGCGGGCGCTGGAGCTGCATTCGCGACCGTTGGTTGAGGAGGGGGTGAGGGGCGCGCCTGAGTGGTGTTGACGGTGCAGCCTGCGCTCAACGTGAGCAGAACAACACCAGCGATGCGTGAAAACGTCATGCAGATCTCCTTGCTGTGAGAGTTCGATTCGCAGCGCGGCGAAATCGCCACGGCGGAACTCAGATCAGGACAAGGCGCGCGGCTTCGGCGTTAGCGCACCGACTCGAGTACGGCGCCGTTCAATTTTTTGAATAACGCCACGAGCACTTGGGTTGTCGACTTCACAACACCCCAGGCCGCCATTCACCAGCCACTGAAGGCGGCGCCACCGCGTTTCCAAAATGCGTTTCCCTCAGGAAACCGAAGGAGCCCCCGTGACCAGCCGTACCGCACTCGAGTGCCTGCTCTGCCTAGTCGGCTTGAGCTTTGCTACGCCCGCGTCTGCAGAAGACAAGCGTCCCCCACCCCAGCATCAAACCGACAAGAAGCCCCCACCCAGAGACGACAAGCAAGCCAAACCCGAGGCGCGTCCCCGAGACGACAAGGATCGCCGAGACGATCGGCGCCCCGACGAGAAGGCAGAGAAAGACCGGCCCGCGTCCGCCCCCCGTGCCAAGCCCGAGGGGAAGCGGTCCCAGCCTCCAGAATGGGAGAGCTACAAGGCCAAGCGCGACGAACGCAGAGCGAAGCGCCGCAAGGAGCTGAAGCAGGAGCTAGGCAAAGACGTCGAGCGCCCCGAAGTGAAGCAGGAGTTGAACCTCCACGCCGCACGCATGGCCAAGCTGAACCGTCTGGAGATCTTGGCGAAGAACGAGAACAAGAGCGAGCTCGTCAAGCGCACTCAGACCCTCAAGACCAAGGAGAACAGCCGCCACGCCTCGCGCTTGAAGGCGCTGAAGGGAGGTGCCAAGTGAGCCCCCGCGCCTTCGTACTCGTTGGCTTGGCGCTCTCTGCGCCGATCACCATCGCCTGCAACGACAAGAGCGGAACTCCCAGCGAGCCCCCGGGAGTGACCGCCGCAGCCGCGACCACCGAGAGCACTGCCGCCGCTGCAAGTGACAGCATCGAAATCCCCACGGAATCAGATTTCGAAGACGAAGCCGAGCAGGACATCGACTCCAGCAACCTGGAGGCGCAACTGGATGCGCTAGAAAAGGAGATCAAGTAACGAAGAGAAGAGAGACGTGGTGAGCCGTTCGAACCTCGCGCTGCCGTCACCGCCGGACACACCCCACAGAGCAGTACCATCCCATCCGTTCGAGTGGCCCGGTCGTCCATGGCTTGGCGTCTCGAGTTGCGGGGGCGGCAGCGCGGGGCCTCGGACTGAGCCCCGCTCAACGCGAAGCAAGCGTTCCCAATGCAAAAGGCCGAGGACTGATGTCCTCGGCCTTCGCAGCTTTTCGTGCAGGTGCCGGTCTTACTTCTCGTAGACCTGAGCCGCCGCGATGCCAGAGCCACCGCGCACGGTGAGCACCAGCTTCACCGGCGCCGCGGCAGGCAGCGCCCAGCGGTAGCAGTCGGGGTTCTTGCCCAGCACGGCCTGATAGCCAGTGGCGTTGTCTTGCGCCATCACCGGCGCCATGCCCGGGATTGGGCTCACTGCGACGAACTGCACGTCGACCTCGGTAACGTTCGGAGGCACGCCTGCAGCGACCACCGTGTAGCACTTGCCCGGCTGGAGCTGGATCTGAGACTCGAGGGTCTGGCCCTGCTGGAAGTTGCCAACCAAAGGCGAGCCAACGGCCTTGGCTCCCGGAGGCACCGAGCCCGCGGCGAGCTGCTGCAGGATGGGCTGCGCGACGGCGCCGGCCGCGGGGTCCAGGGCTTGAGCCTGGCCACCACTGCTCTGCTGCATTCCAGGGATGCCAGGGATACCAGGCGCAGTCCCAGCGGGGGGCGCGGTGCCCGTCGCCGGAGGCGCGGCAGTTGGTTGTGCGCCGGGCTGCTGCTGATAGCCGGGTTGCTGCTGGTAGCCGGGCTGCTGCTGGTAGCCGGGCTGCTGCTGATAGCCGGGCTGCTGCTGGTAGCCACCCTGCTGGTAGCCAGCCGTCTGGGCCTGTTCCTCTTCGTCGTTCTTGCGGCAGGCGACCAGCGCCATCGAGCTGGCGAGGACCGCGACCGTCGTGATCTTGAGCGATGTACGCATTCGTGAAGCTCCCTGACGTGTTGTCGGGTTTGGGACGGCGGACCGCCCAGAAGCGAGAGGCTAGCCTATAGACGTGTGGGGGTGGCTAGCAAGTCATCCGAGAACGCGTCAGGGGTCTGAAATCTTACATCACGGCGGCCTGTCCCAGTCCAAGTCACGCTGGGTCGCCACGAACAAAACCTCCATGATTCAAGCAACTTAGCCAGTTCGAGGGAGAGCGGTTACACGCTCATTCGCACGCGGCAGGCACACGGGATGGCAGCTCGTCACAGCTGGTCAGTGCGAACTCGCGACCACTGCTGCCGCACGAACACACCACGGGACCACCTTCAGGACCCTCGCAGCTGACATCGACGCCGTTGGTGCAGCTCGCGTCGCAAAGGTCTCTGCCATCGGTGGTCGTGGTCCCGGAGCCACCGCAAGCCGCGCCGCTCCCCGCGGGTGTCCCAGAGTAGCATTCCGTGAGGAAAGCAGCTTCCAGGTCCTGACACGACAATAGCGCAAACTCGTGCCCAGCTCGTGGACCCTTCTCGCAGATGCAAGTAACGGCGTCGCCGTCACCGGAGCAGGAGGCTTGCCCGCCATCATCACAAGACGCTTGGCACGCCTGAGGCTCGCCGGGAACTCCCGTTTCCGAACCACCGCACGCGCCGTGATTCACGCTACCGAAAATGCACTCTCCCGCCACGTCTTGTAGCGATTCACAGCCATGGGCAGCGGCTTCCCCATCTTCGCAAATGAATGCTTTGTCGCGGAAGCACTCGAGCATCGAATCTACTTCCGCGGTACAGCCTTTACTTGCGGCGAGCTCGTCCTGATCGGCGAGTCCGCTCATGCATGCAACCTCGCTGACTCCGCACGGCAACTCACTGACGCGCTGGCAGAGTACTTCACCGTCGGATAGGTTGCCTTGGTTCTGGCCGCTGCCGAGATCCGTGGTGTTGCTGCAGGCAGCCGCGAGGAGCAACAGGATGAAGGGCGTGTGCTTGGTCATATCTGCTCATGCCTCGAGGTTCGTGACCGGATCACAAAAACTTCGCTGACTGCCCATTGAAGTCACTGGCCGAGCAGCGAACGGGCTTGATCCGCCTGTGGCCCGGCGGCTTGAAACGCGAGCACCTGGCGCGCGTAGCGGCGAGCCACATCGGGCTGACCTGCACGGCGCGCCGCCTGCATGCCGAGGACGGAAGCCTCGTAGTTCAATTTTCCACCTGGAAATTTAGCAAAGTAGCTCTCCAGTTCGCGCAGCGCGAGCCCCGGATTGCTGACCGCAAGAGCCTTGGCACGCCCGAGCGCCGCAAGCTCAGCGCTGAGCTGAGATGGCGCTACGACCGACGCCGCCGGGCTGGTCTCGACGGGCACTGGCGCGCGATGTGGAACGTCAGGCGCCTTGGCTTGAATCGGCTGTGCAGCCTGCTCGCGTGGCGGCGCCGGCGCTGGGGCGACACGGGGCTCTGGCGCGCGGGCCACGCTGGGCGCTGCTGCCTGCTGAGGTTCAGGCGCCGAGGCAACGTGAGCCGCGCCGGTAACGACGCCTCCAGCAAGCACCCCAGCCCCCACCCATTTCAAGAGCAGCAGACCGGCAGTGGCCTTTCCAGCCGCTGCGCCTGAAGCACCCGCGCCTGAGCTCAATGCAGCGCCTGAACTCAACGCGCCTGAGCCTGCAGCCGCGCCTGAAGCACCGGCGCCTGCTGCGCCCGCGAACGCACCGGAGCCAGTCGAAACGCCCGCAGCACTCGCCGCTTGCGCGCCGCCAGCGACCCCAACCAGCGCACCGCCAGCACCCACCGCAGCCAACGTGCGTCGCAGCGCGGCGCCGTCCGGTCGCTCTTCTGCCCCGGCGCGGAGCAGCTGATCGACCGCCGAGCCACGAGCCGCACGCAGCAAAAGGCGTTCGGGATCAGTCATCACTTCCTCCTCGGCTGGCGTGCGCACGCGTAAGTTCCGCGCGCTTCACACGCTGCTCGAAGTCCTCTCTCGCCCGCCGTAGGCGCGAAGCAGCCGTTCCTCGAGGAATCGCTAGCCCTTCTGCAATCTCGGACAAACTCAGCTCCTCGATCTCGAACGAGATGAACACGCAACGCAGATCCAGGGGCATCAGCTCCAAGATCTCATCTAGCAGTGCGCGGGCGCGCCGTTGATCGACCAAGGCGTCGGGGCCCGGCGCGTCGAGGGACACGTCCTCGGAGAGCTCTTCTTCTCCCCGCCGTCCTTGGTCGCGGCGGAAGCGCGCCGCGCTACGACTAGCGACTCCAAACAAGAACGCCCGCTCTCGCCCGGCGTGAATCGCTTCGAGCTTGCGACACGCGACGACGAACACCTGCTGAGCGACGTCATCTGCGTCCCCTGGACTCAGTCCGAAGCGTCGCAACAGTCGCCAAACGAAATCGAAGTGCGAGCGCACGAGCTCCTGCGCGCTGAGCCCCGTGGCCTGGGGAGCAACGACGCCTGGCATCGAGTCCTCCTCCGAGGCGCGCTGGGTGGCGGACGAGCTGCTCACCCAGGGTGATTCCTCCAGGGGCGGTCTTGGATCACGAAAAAAACCAAAACGCGAAAGAAACGAGGAAACGCTGACTTGTTCAGCGAATCACAGATTCGCCTCCCTAGAACGCGAGTCGGAGGCCCAAATCCACGCTCACGCTGATGGGCTGTACCTCGTGGACCACGCTGCTTGGGCGGGAAAAGGTGAAGCGTTCTCGATTCAGCGGGAACCAGGGCCCCGCCGTAACGAAGACCTGGAGTTCATCGAAGGCCACCCCGGCGGTCAGAGGAACCCCCAGGGCACCCCAGGTCGCCGCTCCGGAGCGAGCCGTGGGCAGGCGCTCGGAGCGCTCGGCTCTCGCCACCCAGTAGCCGAGCTCTGCGGCTCCACACAGCTCCGCGAAGACTGGCTTGCGCAGCGTCCCGCCGCCGCACAGCGCACCCCTCACCCCCAACAACCGAAAGCGCACGCTCGTCGCCTCGAACGTCACGGGACCCGAATCTTGGTAGTTGAGATCGAGGGTCGTCCGCCACCCTCCGACGCGATCATTTCCTTGGGGATCCCACAACGCAAGGCGCGAAAGACCCAAGGCCAATCCGTAGCTCGGGTCCGGGGCGATCTGAGAGCTCGCGCGGCCCGAAAAGCCCAAGCTCCAAACCGCTGAAGGCTGCGCGCTTTTCGGCTGCTTCGGGGGTGTCGGTGATAGAGGCTTCGGAGCTTGGGTCGGGAGCCTCGGCGGCGCAGCTTTGTCATCAGGCGCAGTCTTCGGCACTGCCTCGGGGGGACTCGACTCAGCTTCTACGAGCAAAGCCAGGTTCAACGCCAGCGCGTCGGTGAGCTCGCCGCAGTCTTGTCCGCTGATATTGCGGGCAACGTGTTCGCGCTGCGAGTCAACGAACTCCAGGTGTGCCACGTAGCCTTCCCCGTCGCTTTCGATCCTGACCTCTAGCACTCGCGCGAGGCTGTCGGGATCCGCGATCTCGAGCTCTTGCGTGTGGGCTCTCACGCGGGCTAGAAACGCCTGCTCGTCAGGACACGCATCAGGGGCGCGGTAGCGAACGCGAACCGGTTCCGCGAGGCAATAACCGACGCAGAGGTTCAGGGCTACGCCACAGGCGATGGCGCAGCGCTTATGCACGCTCAACCGCGTCACCGCCTCGAGCCTCCGCAACGCTCGGTTGACGCTCTAGCCACTGAAAGCCGTATGCGCAGGCTGCGGTGCTGAGCAACGCGAGCCACTGGGTCAAGCTAACCGTCAGTGGGTCCCACGGGTGCCGACCGATACGCACTACGAGCATCACGAGGCCAGGCAGCAAGAGCGCAATCCGCAGCGACGATCGCCAGCGCGCATCGCGCACCAACTGCGCAGCGGCGATCCCGGCCAAGAGCCCCCAGACGATCCAGGCCAACCCCAGAAGCAGGCGCCCTTCGATCGCTGGTCCCAAGAGACCGCGCTCTGGATCACCACGCAACAAATCACAGCTCAAGCGGAGCCAGGCGTACCCCAGAACGAACACGCCAAACACCTGGCCGGGTCGGCGGCAGCGGGGTCGTAGCCAAACCAGAAGCGCAAAGAGTATCAGCGCGAGGCAGGTCTCATAGAGTTCAGTCGGGTGTACCGGCAACGATTCGCGAGCCACGTCCGGCAGCAGGCCGTCGTTGACCTGAGCCACCCAGGCCGGCGAGCCCCATCCATCCAGGGTGTGGGCCTGCCAGTGGGGAAACGTGCCGAGCCGCTGGAGCACCGGAGCTGCGTCCGCGGGCAGTGGGCGGCCGTAGTCACAGCCAAACAGGTAGCAACCGCCGCGCACTACCGCGGCGCCGAGCGCAGCCGCGGGCGCCGCAGCGTCGAGCCATTGCCGCGAGGCAACCGCTCCGGCGCTCCCGTCACGCCCCCTA
>JAGQIY010000734.1 GCA_020430865.1 Myxococcales bacterium | reverse complement strand
CCGTCGGGCTCGGGCAAGACCACCCTGCTCAAGTGCCTCGGCGCGGTGATCGAGCCAACCGCCGGTCGCTTCACCCTGGCCGGTGAGGTGATCTACGACAATGCGTGGAAACGGACCGACCTGCGGGCGCTCAGACGCGACCGCATCGGTTTCGTGTTTCAGGCGCCGTATCTCATTCCGTTTCTCGATGCCACCGACAACGTGGCCCTTCTGCCGATGCTGGCGGGCGTCGAGAACTCCGTCGCGCGTGCCACGGCGCTCGACATGCTGACCGCCCTGGATGTTCAGCACCGGGCACACGCGCGCGTACCGGAGCTGTCGGGCGGCGAGCAACAGCGCGTGGCGATCGCTCGCGCCCTGGCCAACAAGCCGCCGATCATCTTGGCCGACGAGCCAACGGCGCCACTGGACAGCGAGCGTGCCCTCGCGGTGGTGAAGATCCTCAATCGCCTCGCGCAGGAGTTTCAGACCGCGATCATCGTGGTCACCCACGACGAGAAGATCATCCCGACGTTCAAGCGCATCTACCACATCCGCGACGGCAAAACCTACGAGGAACTCGGGGAAGGCAGGCCAGTATGAGACTTGGGTACCACCGCGGCGCGGAGAGCGTCACGTTTGTCTTGGCCGCGATCGTGGTGGCGACGTGGATCCCGGGCGTTGCCCTCGCCGAGGAGCGCATGGGCCTCGACCTCGACACGGCCGTCACGCTGGCCATCGCGCACAGTCGCAAGGCCAAGATGCGAGAGGACGAAGCCGATGCCGCCGTTTATCGGCGAAAGCAGGCCACCGGGAGGTTCCTTCCCAAGCTGTCGCTTTCCGCGCGGTACAGTCGGGTGAATCACGTGGAGCCCGGCTCGCTCAGCCTTCCTGACCCCGCGAGTCCCGGCGCCACCAACGAGGTCCAACTCGGCGAGCCCGTGGACAACCAGTACTCGGTGCGGTTGTCAGTGGAACAGCCGATTTTCACGGGTTTCGCTCTGTGGAACGGATATCGGGCCGCAAGAGACACCGAGGCCCTTGCCCACCAGCGGGTTCGTACAGAGCACTCCGACGTCCGGGCGATCGTTAAGGAGACGTACTTCAACCTCCTCAAGGCTCGGGACCTGCGCAAGGTCACCGAACAACTCGTGCAGGCCCTTGAGGAGCATCTCAAACAGATGCGACTGCTCTATGATGCAGGCCGCGCCACGGAGCTTGATGTCTCCAGGGTGCAGAGCCGAGTCGCTTCCGCTCAAGTGTCGGTAGTCCAGATTGGAGGTGCGGAAGACAGTGCCCATCTCGCGTTGTGTACCCTCATCGGCCTGCCGTCGACGACGGCACTGCAGCTCGTGGAAGTCGTCGATATCGGAGATCCGAGACCGCTTCCCGACGCCCAGCAGCTAGTGAATGAGGCACTCGCCTCGAGAGCTGAGGTCGCCATCGCGACACACGCTGCTGACGTCGCCGCTGCCCGGGTCGAGGTGGAGGGCTCCGCACTGTGGCCGCAAGTCTCTCTGCGCTTCGGGTACAACTACGATCGACCGAATCAGCGCTACTTTCCGGTGCGTGATCGCTTCGATGGGTCGTGGGACATTTCCGCCGTTCTCTCCTGGACCGCTTGGGATTGGGGCGTTTCCTACTACGGAATGAAGGCAGCTCAAGCAGAAGCCTCTGCTGCCGCCCGAAACGTGGAAGAAACCCGGGACGCGGTTCGCCTCGACGTTGAGAGGCAGCGGCAGACGTACACCACAGCGGTGGCGAGGGCTACCGCCGCCAGGCAGGCGCTGAGCAACGCAGAACGGGCATACGGCTCGGCCAAGATCTTGTTCGATGCTGGCCGTGCCGAGAGTCTCGACGTGCTGGACGCCGCAACCGAGCTGAACCGTGCCCGCTCGGATCTCGTCCAGTCGCTGGCGGACGCTCGCATCGCCTGGGGCTTGGTTCACAAAGCTGCGGGGCGCGACTAACGCCGAGCAGGTAGGTGCTACCGCTGCCACGGCTGGAGCCGGCCTGAAGGCGCCTACTGCACCAGCTCGAAGAAGTCGTAGGTCAGCGTGACCGACTCGATGACGTT
>JAGQIY010000733.1 GCA_020430865.1 Myxococcales bacterium | reverse complement strand
GCAGCAGAGTGCCGAAGCGATCCAGTCTGGTCGCGAGGTCGTGTCCATCGTCGGACACGATCCGACGAAGCTCCGCATGTTCGTCTCGCGTTCGCTTTGCAAGGGCAGCACCTCCGGCTCGTTCCAACGCGGGCAGCATGTACTGCTCCTCGATTGAGAAGTGGGGGGCCAGCTCGCGGTGGAAGCGGCGCGCAACCTCGTCCCAAAGGCCTGCCAACGTCTCGGGCTTCACGGAGGCCGCCGACGTCGCATGCCGCGCAAGAACCAACGCCTGGTGGTGATCGTCGCTCAGCTGTCGGAGTCTGCGGTCCCGTTTCATGTCCCTATCCTCGCGAGCCTGTCTCCTACTTGCTTGCGGGCCAGCCCAGGGTCAGCAAGAACGTGCTGTCGATCTCTGCGGACACGTCATGCGGCAGACCTGCTCCCATCACGAGGAGTTGGCCCTCTGGAACGTCCACGCTGTGCTTCGGGAGCCGCAGGCGGATGTGCCCAGAGAGGGTCTGCACCGACGCAGTGACGTTGGCGTGATGCTCGGAGATCGTCTTTCCACGCTTGAGCGCGACGACGACGATACGGAGGTCCGGGGTCCGGACCAGCGTCCGCGCTGTCTGTCCTTCACGATGGTACGGAGCCTCGGCAACTAGCTCGCGAGCGACAGCAGCGAGGTCGAAGATCGTGCCGTGCTCCGGCGGTGCAGGTGTGGTCATGACTGATTCTCCCTAGTTCTTGTCGCCGTAGGATCCGGTTGGGGCGGGCTGCCAAGCCTGCGCCTGCGAAGCTCGCCGATGATCGACGTTTGGGTCTCGTGCGAGAGGAGCTCGCGGATGGCTGGAAAGATCACGCGTTCCTCGAGTCGCAAGTGCTCCTCGAACTGCGCCTCCAGTGCCTCGGCGGCGGTTGCGAGCTCGCCTCGGGCCGTCGGGTCATTCGGGTTGTTTCGAACAACGTTCGTTGCGCGGAGCAGTGCCTTCAACTCGGGCTCGTGCTCCCGGTGTTGCTGAGTAGCGGCGTCGAGCGCTTCGTCAACCGCCGGCGACAGCCCGCGCAGGCGTGGGTCGATGCTCTCTTCCTCATCAGCAACATGGAGCGGCAGCGCCTGGGTGAAGTAGCGCTCCACGTCGATACAAGCCTGGGCAATCTGGTCGGCGGGGACATCGTGTCGCGATCCGGCTTGACGGGCCAAGGCGACAAAGCGACGGATCCTCTCGTGGCACTCGCCGAGGAGGTCGACCAAGTCTTGGAGACCGCTGGCGCGGTGCCTGGCCAGCTGGGTCAACATCGTGCGCTCCGCGCTTCGGCTGGAATGTAGCCGCCATCGTCCTCCCAGCGGTCGATGGTGCGTGGGTCGACTTTGTCGTTCGGACGTGTCGAGATGTGGGGCGGTTCCTCGATCGCGATTTGTCGAACAGGGCTCGGAGCAGCATCCTCCAGATCACTCCAGGCCTTCTCGAAAGATTCGAGAGCGTCCCGCGGCAAGAGTGTCGCGAACAGCGCCGGTGGGCATTCGTATGAAGACCCTGGGCACCCTTCAGCGAGCATGCGCTGACTCTCGGCGATCACGTCCGCCCCGACGGTGAAATCGCCGCATTGGTCGCAGTGAACGTCCACCGAGAGCGCTTTCAAGATGTCAGCCACGGCATGCCTCCTCACTCGTTCACGCGTTCAGCGCTCGCGGAAACAGCACGTTGTTCTCGAGATGGATGTGCTCCATCAACTCGGCTTCGAGCGTTTCGAGACCGCTGTAGAGCGCACGCCAGGTCGCGCATGCCTCTGGCGGGGGAACGAAGTTGCCAGCGAGCTCACGAAGTTGCTGGAGGTTTGCCCCGTGATCATCGTGCTCTTGCATCATCACCCGGATCGGCATGTGCACCTGGGGCCCATGACTTCCGGATTGGATCGCTGGAAACAGCACCTGCTCCTCCTTCGCGAGGTGTTGCTGGATCTCCCCCCGGACTC
>JAGQIY010000732.1 GCA_020430865.1 Myxococcales bacterium | reverse complement strand
TCGGGCTGTTCTTCTCCCCCCGACGTACCTTCCGCGCCTTCGTCCGCGGGCGGCGTAGTCACTCGCTGTATGACCAGGAGCTACAGGCTCTGCTCCGAAGGCGCGTCGGCGACGTCGCCGACGAGCTGGGGGTCGATCATCCGCGAGCCATCGAGCCAGCAGACCTCCCGCTGTTCCTGGCGGCGTCCCTGGCTGGCCTGGTCACGGGCAGCGCGATGCTCGCGGTGCTGATCCCCGTCCTCCCGTTCGCGCTCGTGGGGTTGAACGCCAAGCGACGCCTGACGCCGACAGCAGGTTAGCCGTCGCACAGTCCGAGCGCCAGGAGCACTCGCGCGTGTCGACGTGCTCCGGCGCTCGATGGGCCACGAACTGGACGCGACATGGGACCTCTCTATGATATCCGAGGGGAAAAAATAGTCGACGGCCGCACCAGCCTCTGGAGCCAGCTGGAGTCGATGGCGGATACTTCTACCGAACCGAGGGTTGTGTGACAGCGGGCGCTGCAGGTGCGCGGGGGACATTGTTTGTCACTGAGGGCGTGCGCCGCTAGAGACTGCACGCGCGGCCAGTGCTATCTGGGTGTCCAGCATGACTGACTCACGATTCGATGGGGCGGGCTTCGAGGCCCATGGCCTGGCTCTAGCGCATGGAGCTGGGGTCGAAACCAATGAGCTGCTACGCCACCGAGCGGTAGTGGCGACGGGTGGTCGTGCGCGGCTACGAGGTCGAAGCGCGATGGCAAGAACCGAGGCTCAGTCGAGTTTGTTCTCGGAGCTGGAGGACGCAGCTCCCCGCCTCGGGGCGGATGGGCAGCTGCGCTTCGACCTGGCCCGGGTCGACGCTGTCGAGTGGCTGCGGAGCCTGGACACCGACAGTGTGGACCTGATCATCACCGACCCTCCCTATGAGTCCCTCGAGAAGCACCGCGCCGTGGGAACGACGACGCGCCTGAAGCACAGCAAGGCGTCGAGCAACGACTGGTTCCAGATCTTTCCCAACGCGCGCTTCCCCGAGCTGTTCCGCGAGGTGTTCCGAGTGCTGAAGAAGCACCGCCACTTCTACCTGTTCTGCGATCAGGAGACGATGTTCGCGGCGAAGCCGATCGCCGTGGACGTCGGCTTCCGTTTCTGGAAGCCGCTGGTGTGGGACAAGCAGAAGATCGGCATGGGCTATCACTACCGCTCGCGCTACGAGTTCGTGCTGTTCTTCGAGAAGGGCAAGCGCAAGTTGAACGATCTGGGCGTTCCCGACGTGCTCTCGTTTCCTCGTATCCACAAGGGTTACCCTACGGAAAAGCCGGCTGAGCTGTCCGAGGTGCTGGTGACACAGAGCACCAGTCCAGGGGAGCTGGTGATCGACCCGTTCTGTGGCTCGGGCTCTGCCGGCGTGGCGGCGCTTCGGCATGGACGTCACTTCATGGGGTCGGACATCTGCGACGAGGCGATCCAGATCTCGAGCCAGCGCTTGACAGAGGCCGGAGGAAAGGCGACGGACGGTCTCTCGCGCTGGAGGACGGATTGACAGGCAACCAGTACCGACGACTCATCGCCAGCTACCTCGCTGCCGCCTACGGCGATCGGGGTATCCAGATCTACGAGGAAGTGAATCTGGGGACGTCGATCATCGGGAAGCAGCGTCGCATCGATCTCTTCGTCTTGCACCCTGCGAGCGGGGTCGCCCTGGCCGTCGAGTGCAAGTACCAGGACTCGCCGGGCACGGTAGACGAGAAGATCCCGTATGCCCTCGAGGATCTGCGCTCACTGCGCATGCCGGGGGTGATCGTCTACGCTGGCGCGGGTTTCTCCGAGGGCGTGCTGCACCTCCTGCAGTGCGCCGAGCAGTCGGCCTACTGCATGCCCGGAGAAGAACTCGCACCCGTTGGCCGCAAGCAGGGAGATCGCATCGACTGCGGCACCTGGCAGTTGGATCATGTGCTCGCCCAGACCTTCCGCTGGTGGGACATCGTGCTCAGCGAACGACGGCTCTTCCAGCGCTGATGACCAGGCGCAACTACCTCTCGGGCTTGGAGAGACCGCTCTCGAGCTGACGAAGCGCGCGCATTCCTGCCTCGCGGAAACGCTTTCCGAGGTCGCTGGTCAGCTCGTGGCGAGTCGTTTCACGCAACCTTCGTGCGAGTGATGCGTTCGAGGTGTCGCTGCGTACGTCGATGCTCCATTGACACAGGGCCTCTGGTTCTCCCAGCTCGTGGATCGCGATCCACCCCATCATCCAACCGGCGCCCCACTCCGGCTTGCGCTTCTTTGGGTCGTGGAAGAAGTGAGGCTCCACGTAGTGCGTGACGTGAAACACCGCGGCGAAGCGTCGTCTTCCGATTCGGTCCAGCTTCTCCAGCGCCAGCTCGCCGTCGCGCTTGGAGCGCACCCGCCGCTTGGCGCCAGCCTTGGAGTCAGCGGCATAGTGAGGCTCCAGCGCGTCGAAGTCGCGACTGGTGAGCTGCCGGGTCAGACGCAACGGCAATAGCTTTCGACTGTCCACACGTGCGTCCCGAGCCAGCAGGATCAGCTGGTCCGCTTCGGTCTCGCCCTTCGCCAGGCGCGGACAGGCGCGGTCCCTGGGCTTGCTCGGCAGCTCCCAGCTCACGTGCTCCCGGCTCTCCAGCTCGTGGCGCTTGAAGGCGACCCGTTCGGTCAGCTGCGTCAGTTCCTCGACACGGGTGTTCGAGCTGACGGCCGCCATCGCGAGCGGTGGTGAAGCGGCGTCGTCATCGCAGCCGACCAAGGAGAGAACGGACAGGCTCGCCAAGGCGACGACTCGACTCGACCAGGGGGACACGCTTCGTGCCTACACCGCACAGCAGTCCATGGACAATTAACGAGCACGATGGACGATGAGAGCATCGGCTGGAGCAACCATCACCAGGACGCTCTCGCCG
>JAGQIY010000731.1 GCA_020430865.1 Myxococcales bacterium | reverse complement strand
CCTCCGCACGACCAACGGTGTACTCGTCGCGCGTCAGATTGACGACCGTCGTATTGGCCTGATCATCGGCGATCGAGAGCTTCCACATGGGAGCGATACAATCCTGCCCGGGATCCGGGCCTAAGCCAAGCTCAGCTCGCGCAAGCTGAACATTTCTAGGATGTTGGCGCGAGCTCCAGCGCCCTTCCCACGCTGCTCGCCTCGTCGCCCGGCGCGGGCGTGGCTCGGGCGATCCAGGGTTTCGGGATCGCGGCGGGGCAAACGGGATAGCTGCATGGGACGGGGCTGCGGAGGTGTTTCGATTCTCGGCTCGTGACCGCTAGCGGGTCGAGCCGCGTCTTGATTGCTCTCCAGAGCGGTACTTGGGCCCGACTAAAGCCCAAAACGCCGCCAGCGTCGACCCGATCTCGAGCTGGACTCGTCGTTTGTTCACGGGCGGCTGGACGTCCGCAGCCCGCGCCGAGGATCTGGGGATTTGGGGGGGAGGGGAGCGGCGTGCGGATCGAGCAGGAGCCGTCCACAAGCCGTCGGCGCCTCAAGCTGGCAGCGCGCGGCGGTGGATGGCGTCGTGGATACGGGGCCTGGCCTGACGGATGCGCGTGTTGTCTCGACTCGGGCACACCCGATTCGTCAGCAGCACCACCACGAGTTCGGCCCGCGGGTCGCACCACAAGCTGGTGCCCGTGAAGCCCAGGTGGCCAAAGCTCGCGTCGCTGAACAGAGAGCCGGACGAGGAGCCTGCCGAGCGGCCATCGAAGCCCAGGCGGTGAGAGCCGCCCGGCCGAGGCTCGAGACTCTCGGCGAGCAGCGCGCGGGACAATGGACCTTCGCGGTTCAGGCTGTCGACCAAGCGCACGCCGAACTCGAGCACGCTCGAGACCTCGGCAAACGCGCCCGCGTGACCACACAGCCCGAGCCCTCGTAGCACCCAAGCGTTCTCGTCGTGCACCACGGCGTGCAGTCGCCCACCCCGCCACGCCACGTCCTCCGTCGGCGCGACCAGCGAGCCCTCCGGGAGTCGCTCGGCGGCGCACAGCACTCCGGGGAGCTGCCAACGCGTGCGCAGGTCCGCGAGCTGGTCCACCAGCGAGCTCCCCGTCGCCGCCTCGAGGGCCGCGCCAGCGAGGATGTAGCCAAGGTCGCTGTACACCGCGTCGTGGACCTGGTCGGGGCCGGGACTGCATTCCGGGCGGAAGCTCCGCGCGGCGAGCTCGAGAAGCTCGGAGTACGCGACGGCCTTGCCCGCTCGCACCGGCGCGAAGAGCTCTCGATGCGCCATGAGCCCCGCGCGATGACTGAGCAGCTGGCGCAGGGTCGCGCTGGCCGCGGCTGAGCCTCGCGCTTCGCTCACCAGATCCCCCACGCGGGTCTCGAGGAAGCCGGGAGCTCGATGCGCGTGCTCGAGCGCGAGGCAAGCGACGAACGGCTTCGTGACGCTGGCGAGGTCGTACACGGTGGTGGGCTCGACGCGGGCGCCGGTCGGCTCGGGCTCCAGCCGGCCGCTGCTGGCCAGCGCCCGACTCCAGCGGCCCCGCGCGCGTCGGGCGACCCCGAGCACCGCGCCAGGAGCGACCCCAGCCTGCACGATCTCCTGCTCGAGCAAGCTGGTGAACGGCTTCGACCAGCCGTCGGGACCAGGGCTGGTTGGCTCTGTGCCTGAGCTGGGGCGGGGCGGGGGGGAGTCCATGTCGAACCTCATAGCGATGTTCAGGCATAAGCGGGGAGAACACCGCAGGCGATTGGCGCGCTTTTGACCCGCGGGCCCGGAGCGAGCTACCCTTGCTCGTTACGAACTGCCCTGCGCTCGCGGTGGAGCACCGCCCGCGCACACGTTGGGAACCCGTCGGTTATGGCTGAATTTGCATGGGAAGCACGAGCGCGTAGCGGTGAGATGCGCAAGGGCGTGATGGAGGCGGACACCGAGGACGCCGTCAACGCCAAGCTTCGCCAGCAGCAGCTCAACCCGGTGAAGGTCAAGAAGCGGAGCAAGGGCTGGAACATCCAGTTCGGCTCCGGGGTGAGCACCAAGGAGCTCGTCACCTTCACCCGTTTGTTCTCCACCATGGTCGACGCGGGGCTGCCCCTCGTGCAGTGCCTCGACATCCTCGCGTCTCAGCAGAAGAACAAGATCTTCGCCAACTGCCTGCGCGACGTGAAGGCGTCGGTCGAGCAGGGCGCCACGTTCAGCGATTCCTTGCGGCGGCACCCGAAGATCTTCGACGAGCTGTTCGTCAACCTGGTTCAGGCCGGCGAGGTCGGCGGCATCCTGGACGCCATCATGGCGCGCCTCTCGGTCTACCTCGAGAAGCGAGCCAAGCTGCTCTCCCAGGTGCGTGGTGCGCTGGTGTATCCGAGCATCGTCGTGCTGGTCGCCGTCGGCGTCATGACCATCCTCCTGACCTTCGTCATCCCGGCCTTCGAAGGCATGTTCAAGGACTTTGGCGGCGGCAAGGCGCAGCTCCCCAAGCTGACTCAGATAATGATCAGCTTGTCGAACGGCTTCATCAGCTACTCGCCGTTCATCGTCGTGGGCGTGATCGCCATCGTCTTCGCGGTCAGCTACAGCTACCGCCAGCCCAAGGGGAAGTACTTCTGGCATCGCCTGATGCTCAACATCCCGATCATCGGACCGGTGTTGCGCAAGATCGCCGTGGCCCGCTTCACTCGCACGCTGGGCACCTTGCTGCAGTCGGGCGTGCCGATCCTCGACGCTCTGGAGATCTGCGCGAAGACCTCGGGCAACGTGCTGATCGAAGACGGCATCATGCACGTGCGCCGCAAGATCAGCGAGGGCAAGAACATGGCCGACCCGTTGATGGAGACGAAAGTGTTTCCTGACATGGTGGTGCAGATGATCGCCGTCGGCGAGCAAACCGGCGCGCTGGATCAGATGCTGAACAAGATCGCCGACTTCTACGAGGAAGAGACGGACATCGCCGTCGCGGCGTTGACCAGCATGATCGAGCCGATCCTGATGGTCGGCGTGGGTGGCATGGTCGGGGTCGTCTTGGCCGCGATGTACCTGCCCATCTTCGACCTCGCCGGCAACATCAAGGGCGACTAGTGGCCTCGGGGCGCGAAGTCTCGCCGAGCTGAGCGCGGGCTCGGCCAGCAGGTCGTGAGACGAGATGGCTGTTTCCCTCGGGATACCTGACGCGCTGGCCGGAGCAGCTCTGCCCCGGCGCCTGGTCTGGCTCACGGGCGGGCGAGTGTTGCTGCTCGCATTGCTGCTGGGCTTGCTCGGCGGTCTGGGGCTCAAGGGTGACGCCCTGGTGCTGGACCAGTTCACGCCGCGTCTCTCCCTCCTGACGTTGTTCGCTTCGTTCGTTCTCGCGGGCATCTACAGCTTGGTGCTGCGGAGCGGCAAGCACCTGGAGGTGCTGGCAGACCTTCAGGTGATCTTCGATCAGGTCGTGTGGACCGTGCTCGCCTACCTGTCTGGTGGCGCATCCAGCGGTGCTGCGTCGCTCTACGGCCTGAGCTGCGCCGTCGGCGCGATCTTGACCGGCTTCCGCGGGGCCGGCATCGCAGCGGTTAGCGGCATCGTTTGCTACGGCACGCTCGTCACCTCACTACACCTCGGTTGGCTCGGTCCACCTCCGGATCAGCCGCTGCAGGCGTACGTCTACACGCCGAAGGAGCTCGGTTACTACTCGCTGCTCAACTCGCTGGTGATCGTGACGGTGATGTTGCTGAGCGGCACCCTCGCCGAGCGCCTCGCGAAGGCGGGGGGCCAGATCCAGGCGGCGGAGGAGCGCGCCGAGGAGGCCGAACGAATGGCGGCTCTGGGGCGTCTGGCGGCTGGTCTGGCGCACGAGATCCGCAACCCATTGGGGTCGATTTCAGGTTCGATTCAGCTGTTGAAGACCAGCTCGGCGCTGGCGGAGGAGGACAAGCAGCTGTGCGAGATCATCCAGCGGGAGTCCTCTCGACTGAACGACTTGGTCACCGACATGATGGATCTCTCTCGCCCCCGCAAACCCGACAGGCGGAGGATGGATCTGGCAGTTACCGCACGGGAAGTCGTGGAGCTCTCGGCGACCTCCGGGCGCGCCGTGAGCGACGTGCAAGTCGTGTATCTGGGGCCAGACCACGCCTTCATAGAGGCCGACGGCGCTCAGATGCGTCAGCTCGTCTGGAACCTGGTGCGCAACGCGGTGCAGGCCAGCAGCGCGGGGGACGAGGTGCGTGTGCGGCTCAGCGATGTGGACTCCGGCTACGAGCTGGCCGTGGAGGACGACGGCATCGGCATCGAAGAGGAGGCGCGGGAGCGTTTGTTCGACGCCTTCTTCACCACGCGCTCGAAGGGGACGGGCGTCGGCCTCGCGGTGGTCAAGCGGATCGCCGACGAGCATGGCTTTCGCGTGGAAGTGGACAGCAGCGAAGGCCATGGGGCGAGGTTCAGGGTAGTTGCCCCCAGACTCGAAGCAGACCCGGCGACCGAGCCGGTGTGACTCCCTGACCACGCTCTCGAGGTCACACCTCGACTCGAGCCGTCCAGGGGTTCGAGGCTCGGAAATGAGTGCGACAGCTTGCCGCGCCAGCGCGGCGAAAGCGCATGATTTGCCGGCAAATTGGCGGTAGAAGGCGGGCGCTTCTAACGCGCCGGTGGCGAGCGGCTTTGAAGGTTTGGCACCGGGGTTGCGTAAAACCCCCTGGAACCCATGAATGGCGGAACGAACATGAACCGAAAGAGTTTCCTCTCAGTCCTCACCCTGCTGGCCCTCTTCCTGCTCCCAAGCGCCGCCCTGGCCAAGGGCAAGGCGGAGAGCTTCGTGCAAGAGCGCCAGTCAGAGCTGGTGAAGCTGATGAAGGCAGGCGACGACAAGGCCAAGATCCACGCCGTCTTCGACGAGATCCTCGACTACGACACGCTGGCGAAGAAGTCGCTCGGGTCGTCGACCTGGAAGAAGCGCAGCGAAGCCGAGCGCAGCGAGTTCAAGAGCCTGCTCAAGGATCTGGTCCGTCAGGCCTACGAGAAGAACCTGCGCAAGACCCTGGACTACAAGGTCAGCTTCGAAGGCGAGGACAAGTCAGGCAGCAAGTACCTGGTCAAGACCGTCGCCAAGAGCAAGACGAACAAGCGGGAGGAACCCCTCAGCATCGACTACGTCGTCGAGTCCGGGGCGGGCAACCTCAAGATCATCGACATCGTCACCGAGGGCAGCAGCCTGACTCGCGGCTATCGCAGCCAGTTCAGGCGCATCTTGAAGAAGAAGGGCTGGGATGAGCTGATACGCCTGATGAAGAAGAAGCGCGACAAGGACGCTTGACCCGACCGCGCGCACTGAGGCCACCCGATTCGGGTGGCCTCTTCGCTTTGGCGCGCCTGGGTTTTTGGGGGAGAGGAGCCGTGTTCTGCGCCGGAAAGGCGCGCACGGCGAACCGGACTGGTAGGATCCCGTGCCCTTGCCGTCTCGCGTCGCCAGAGCTCCGAAGCGCCCGATTGCCGTCCCCGAGCGCGACGATCGGACACCGATCCGCCTGACGGTGACCCGAGGGGCGCTCGGCCTCGAGGTGTACGAGCCCGTCGAGCTTGGTCCGCTGAGCGTCCAGGGGCTGACCGTGAGCTTGCCGGGGCTGGCGTTCCCCGTGGACCTCTCGGGCGGAGTGCCGGTCTTCCGGCACCGCCGAGGGGAGTTCGAGTGCGCCGAGCTGGAGCTGGGCCTGGCCGAGCTCGAACGCTGGACGCGCAAGAGCCTGGGGGATGCGATCGGGGTCTCCGAGGACGTTCAGGCGACGTTCTGGCCGTTGCCTGGCGGAGTCGGTGTCGGCGTTGCCCACGGTACGAAGGCGTTGGCCTTCGACGTGTTGTGGGCGCCCGTCGAAGGGCATGCGCGCCTGGTCGTCAGCGATGAGCGCGGGGTGGGACTGGGCGCGCCGCCGCTCGGGCCTGCGCTGCGCGTGATGGACTCGCTGCTCGGCAAGGTCGCCGCGCGGGTCGGACGAGTGCTGAGGATCGAGGACGTGGCGGGGAGGCTCGCGCGCAGCATCCTGCCGGCGCTCGGAGCGCGTGCAGCGGCGGCGGCGGGCGTGCGCCTGGGAAGCCTCGAGGCCGAGCCGGAGCGGCTGCGAGTGCGCTTGGACCGCCGACTCCCGCCGCTTGCCTCGGCGGCGCGGACGATTCGAGCGCTGGAGGTCGCCGAGCTCGCGGCCGAGGCCGACAATCACCTGGCTGCCGGATCCGTCGATACCGCGCGGCAATACCTGATGGCAGCACTGGAGCGTGCGCCTCGGCACCCGGTGCTGGCGCGGCAGGTCGCTGAGATCGACGCCTGGGTGGAGGGCCGTCGCGAAGCGGCGCTCGGGTTGCTGGTCGAGACCGGACCCGTCGCGGAGGCGGGCGTGGTGGGGGTCGAACTGCTGGCTCACGCTGGGGACGTGCAGGGGGCAATGGCCGCGGCGGAGGCGCTCGCCACGGCGGAGGTGTACGCGCCGCTGGCGTCCCTGATGTGGCTTCGCCTCTCCGAACTCAGCCTGGAGGCAGGCGAGCGCTTCCGGGCGCTGGATCAAGCGGTGGCCCGGGCGCCCAGTCAGGCCAGCGCGCGCTGGGCTCGCCTGGCCGCACGGCTCGGGCGCGGCGACATCCAGGGCGCGATGTCCGACGCGGAGCACCTCGAAGCCGCGGCGAGCGGAGCCGCAGCGCGCCATCGGGTCTGCCTGCGCGCTGGTCGCGAGTTGCTCTCCGCAGGTTTCCTCCGGGAAGCGGGCAAGAGCTTCGAGCGCGCGCTGCGCTACTGCCCAGACGACGCCGAGGCGACCTGGGGCCTTGCCAAGGCCTTCTCTGACGCGGGCCGCGGAGCCCGCGCGGCGGCGCTGCTCGAACGCGCCATCGAGCTGGGCGAGGCGCAGGGGCGGGTGCCGGCGGGGGCGCTGATCGACCTCGCGCGGGTGCTCACCGAGCTCGGTGACATACCGGCCGCCATCGCACGCTTGCGCCAGGTCCCGGCCCGCGTGCCTGAGGAGCTGGAGGCTCGGGGCACCGAGGCGCGACTGAGGTCACGCCTCGGTGACATCGCCGGCGCCAGCCTCGCCTTCGCGCGGGTGCGGGATCTGGTGGAGCTGGAGCCGAGGATCGACCCGCGTCGTGCCGCGACCTGGCT
>JAGQIY010000068.1 GCA_020430865.1 Myxococcales bacterium | reverse complement strand
GCCGGGCCAGGCATTTCTGTCTGAGAACACCCAAGCCGGATACACTCGATGGCCGTGGAGGACGATAGTCGCGTCAAGGAGCTCGAACGTCGGCTCGCAGAACTCGAGCAGAAGCTGGAGATCAAGACCGAGCCGACGCCGAAAGCAGAGCCCCCGGCCGCGCCCGGCAAGCCGAGCTGGGTGTACGTGTCCAGCGAGGTTTGGACGCCACATCTTCCTTGCCGCACGGCAATACGCTGCAATCCGACCCACCGGCCGCAGCGCGATCGAGTCAGACGACTCCAACCACAACGGAATCCAACGGCCACGCGCCGTGCCCAGGACGCACATCCGCCCAGGCGCGATGACTCACACCCTGGTTAGCTCAAGCCGCTTCGAGGTGGATCACAGGCAGATGCTCCCTGCCCGCGAAGGACTCGATCTTCAGCTCGACCGAGGACACACGGCACACCCGGTTTGGATCCCCACGGATTGGCATCCTCGGCCTCGGCTCGAAACGCACAACGTTCGGCACCTTGTCCGCCATTCGCTCGTCCGGCGTGATACCTTGCAGTGCTCGATGTGGCCGATGGAGGCGAAACCATGCCGCGTAGCAGTCCAGCTCGGCCTGCATTATGGAAGGCTTGAGTGGCATCAGGGTCTGCCTGCAGCACTCAGCCTTCATGCTGCGCCAGAAACGCTCGATGATGGCGATGGACTTGTGGCTTCCGACAGCGCCCCAACGAGGCTTGATACCCAGACAGAGGCACCACGCTCGATAATCCTCACGGAACTGCACACCTCGGTCGGAGATGAGGTGTTTCGGGGCCTTCGCTGCCTCCTTGATCGCAGACTTCAAGAAGCGACGGACGTCGCGACTGCTGGGCTGCTGCCTGAAAGCCTTCAGCTTGATAGGCGCCCTGGAGTACTGGTCAACGACACCGGCGACCCAATAGGCGAAGGGCCATCCGAGCCAGACGCAGAAGGGAAACCAGGGGAGCCACAGGCCAAGCGCCGTCGGGACGACGGTCAGATCGCAATGCCAGACGTGACCAAAGTACCGCGCGGTAATGCCTGTCGGTTTCGAGCGCGACGGCTGCGTGGGCTTGTCTGGGACCGACTCGTCGCTGTCCGACGGGTTGGGCTCATCGGACGTCTGCGGTACCTCCAGCGTCATCCGTCTCACGGTCGACGCCGCGAGCGCGAGCCCCTCACGAGCCAGCGTGTCTGCGAGACGTTGCCGGCCCATCGACGGGAACGACTGCTTCAACCCGCGGACAACCTCACGCACGTAGTTCGGGAACCGATTGACCGGCACCGCGAGGCGGACGAGCGCCGCCTCCCCTTGTTCTTCCAGCCGCTTCTTCCAGTTGGCGATGGTCTGCGCACTCACCATGAAGCGCCGCGCCGTTTCCGCAAACGTCCATCCGGTCGCGGCCATCAAGAGCAAGATCTGGAGTCGATCCGTTGGCGAGTAATGCGGCCGTCTGGCTGGGGCGAGCTGCGCCATGCGGCGATCCTTGATGGCGATCTCGGTCTCAAGCTGCGCGATCCGGGCACGCAGACGCTCAACCTCAGACAGCAGCCGCGCCCTGGGCGCGCGACCGTTCTCGAAGCCAGACAACACCTGGAGCAGGATGATTCGCGCCAGCGCGATGGAATGGACCAGGCCGCTCTTGGCTACGTCAGTCCAGCCGGATGGGATGGGGATGTCGGGCTCGTCGCTCACGGCGGCGAGACGTTGGCACCGCCACGCGCGCTTGCAACCGGTCTTGACGATCCAACGCGGGGCGTTGCCTCTGGTTCGACGGACTGCGAGCCGGGACGGCCCGGATGATAAGAGCCGCTAGGCCAGCTCCACGTCCGCGTAGCGCGCAATGCTCGCCGCGAACTCGGGTACTGATTTCGCCAAGCCTCGCAAGAGCTCTTCGAAGCTGCGCGGTGGGCGCTTCAGCCCCTGTGCTTGCTCTCGCACCAAGTCCACAATTCCCGCAGGTTCGAGGTCGAAGAGGTTGCATAGAAACTCATCGGGGGACTGGGCCTCGATCCCATCCGGCAGCAACTTGAAATCCCTAAGGTTGCTCGTGACGATGACCTGCGCCCCAGCCTTGACCGCGACGGCAGCCACGTGGCGGTCTTTCTCAGGGTTGGGCATCGCGCTGACCAGCGACTCATATCCCTCAACCATTGCCTCAGGGAAAGCGCTCGTCATCGCCCTACGCAGGCCCTCTGCTTGCGACACGCTCATCCGGTTCGTTGCCAACAAGTTGCGCAGCGTCTCCTCCAGGATCTCCTCCGACCAGTACAACTGGAAGAGACCCTCGGCCGCTGCGCGTAACAGCGTGTCCCGGAGCGAGAAAGGAAAGAGTACGTTGGCATCCAGCACCACCTTGAACGGCGCGATGATCATATCCTGGTCCGAGGCTACTCCAGCTCTTCGTAACCACCAGCCTCTTCGCTGAGCCTCGCTAGCTCACCGAGCGCGGCCTTGCGCTTGCGATCGCGGTGCTCTTTGAACGTCAGCACGTCCTCCACTCGCAGACGACGGTGCTTTCCCGTTCTTCGGTATGCGAGCTGCCCGTCATCGAGCAGGCGTACCAGATATTGGCGTGACACGTTGAGCAGGTCCGCAGCCTGCTGGGTTGTTAGCTCCTGCCCAACCGGCACCACCGTGATCGAGTCGCCTCGCGCCATCACCTCGGCTACTCG
>JAGQIY010000730.1 GCA_020430865.1 Myxococcales bacterium | reverse complement strand
TGCTCTGCTCGCTGACCTGAGCGCCATCGCTCGTGCTGACTCGGTAGCCCCAGCTCCCGACACCGACCCAGAGCGGAGTTCCGGACAGGGCACCACCGGCGCCGCCACTTTGCCCTGCGGAACCACCCTGTGCTGAGCCAGCGTTCCCCGCTGTACCGCCCTGCGCCGCCGAGCCGCCCTGCGCCGCCGAGCCGCCCTGCGAGCTGCCGCCGCTGGAGCTTCCGGTTCCGCCGGCGCCACCCTGCGCCGAGCCGGCGCTGCCTCCCTGTCCGGTCCCTCCCGGCCCGGCTCCGCCGCTTCCGCCTCCGCCACCCGAGTCACTGCCACACGCCGCGAGCGACGGCAGCAGCGCGATGCAGACAATGGACACCCGCTCGAGCGGATTCCGCAACCCGCACATCCCTCGTTCCCACATGCCTGAACCATAGCCGAGGAGGATCTGAGAAAGTGTCGCAACACCGCCGCTTCGCCTCACGGCCGAGCACATCCGCGGCAACGGTGGGACATGCGCTCCGTCATTCACGCCTGGAAACGCCCAACGCTTCGCCCACGCTTTCCTGGTCGACTCCGCTCGGCGGCGAGCTTCGTCTTGCTCACGGCGTCGCTCGGTGCTTGCTCGTCAGATGACGGAGGCCAGGCCAGCGGCGCCGCAGGCGCTGGAGCACAGAACGCCGGGGGCTCGTCCGGCTCGGGCCAGGGTGGGTCGGTTCAAGGTGGCTCGGATCACGGTGGCTCGGGGAACTCGAATCCCGGAGGAACCGGATTCGGGGGTGAGAGCGGTGGACCCCAGACCGGCGGCGCAGCCGGTGCCGCGACCGGAGGAAGCGAGAACGCGGGTACCGGCGGGGCCCTGCAGAGCGTACCCAGCGGGCCCAGCGTCGTGCGCGTTCAGGGGCGTCAGCTACTCGTGCGCCATCGCCAGCCCGATGGGCAGCTTGCCATGGAGATCGCCTGGGACCTGAGGGGCATCAGCTACAACCCGGTTCCCAAGGGCCAGAACCACGACGGTCAGGGGCGCTACTTCGCTCAGCTCGCCGATCGCGACGTGCCACTGATGAGGGCAGCCGGAATCAACACCATCAAGACCTACGATCCTCCGGAGAAGAGCGCTGACGGCTGGGGAGTGCTCGACAAGTACTACAGGGCGGGCATCAAGGTCGCCCTCACCGTGCTCCCGGCCTACGACTCGGACTACGTTTCCGCAGTGAATTACTTCAAGGACCACCCGGCGGTGCTCATGTGGATCGTGGGCAACGAGTGGAACTACAACGCGCTGTACTCGAATCACAGTCAGGCGGAGGTGATGGCCCGCTTGCAGCAAGCGTCCCAGACCATCCACGGCCTGGATCCGAATCACCCCGTCGCCACCGATCACGGTGAGGTGCCGAGCGCGCAGACGCTCGCCACCGTGAGTGACCCCGACCTCTGGGCGCTGAACCTCTACCCCTATGTCTCCTTTGGCGACCGCTTCAGTCGCTGGGCGAGCCTGTCGAACAAGCCGGTGTTCGTCGGCGAGTACGGCGCGGACGCGTGGAACCGCAACACCAGCTCCGAAGACCAACCGGCACAAGCCCACGCTCTCGAGCTCCTCACGGATGAGATCCGCGGTCAGCTCAGCGCCCCCGACGCAAGCAAGGTAGTCGTCGGGGGCTGCCCGTACGCGTTCAGCGACGAGTGGTGGAAGTCCGGCGATCCGAACGCTCACGACACCGGCGGCTTCGACAACGGAGGCGTGTACCCCGATGGCCACGCCACCGAAGAGTGGTGGGGGATCGTCGATATCGACGGCAACCCACGGCTGGCCTACGACAGCCTGAGAAGCCGCTACACGCAGTAAGATCCCTGCTTGGCCAGGTCCTCGACCCAGCTCCGCGAGGATCGGATCACAGCTCCTGGAGCAACGAGAACCAGTTGCCCGAGTCGTCGAGCAGCATCGCCTCGAGGCCCCAGGGACGCTCCGTCGGCGGTCCACGAAACTTGACGCCCTTCGCGCTGAGCTCGTCGTAGGTTCGCTTGCAGTCGTCGGTGCGCAGGACTCCGATGCCGAAAGCCCCCGCCTGGACCAGCTCGCGCATGGTTTCCACGCGCTTCTCGTCCCACATCGGGCTCTGCTGGATCGGCATCAACACCAGTTCCAGATCCGGCTGACTCCTGGCGCCGACGGTCAGCCAGCGGAAGTCGCCCATCCGGGCGTCGGTGCGCACCTCCATGCCGAGCTTGTTGGTGTAGAAGTCGAGGGCGCTGTCCTGGTCCAGCACATACACCGTAGCGGTGCTAAGTCTCTGAATCATCTTGAGTTTTCTCCTGTCGAGTGGGTGGCGTCGCGCGACGTGAGGCTGGATGTAGCGCAGCCGAGCGGCTCCCGGCTTCTCGAGAACTACCCTCACCCCCGAAATCCGGACTTCGCCCGGCTGAGACTAGGTCGGCGCACCGAACATGAAGGCGAAGCAACTCGGGACGACCACACGCTCCGCGCCTCCGGGCGCAGCAGCCGCGGGCACCAGCACCCCCGGCACCTGAGCCCAGGCCAGCGTTTCCTTACGGTACTGAGATGGGGAGCAGCCCACGCTGCGGCGAAACAGCGTGCTGAAGGAACCCAGGCTGCTGAAGCCCACTTCGAAACACGCCGCCGTCACGCTGCTCCTCGGATCCCCGAGGAGCGCCTTGGCGCGCTGCAGGCGGACTCGCGTCAGGTATCGATGGGGCGTCATGCCGAAGGCTCGGGAAAAACTGCGAATGAAGTAGGTGTTCGAGAAGCCAGCCGCGCTCGCCAGGTCGTCCAGCGCAAGCGGCTCCGCGAAGGAGTGCTCCATCAGGTCTCGAGCCTCGAGCAGCGCGCGCAGCGTGTCCGAGGGGAGCAGTCGACGGGCAGCGAGGCTCGGCGCGCGACTCATGCCCTTGAAGTAGCTGGTCCGGTCACGCGGAGCAACACGGCTCACATCGAGTCGAAGAAGCTGCGCACCGCCTGGCCTGCGAAGCCTGGGACGGTGTGTCCGCCATCGAAGGCACAGAACACGACCGGGTCGTTGCAGCCTTGGTAGGCGACGCACGGATCCGGCGTGTACGCCTGGGTGCTGGAGCCGCAGCCGTTTTCCCCCAGCCAGTGGTCTCGGCTCTTCTCACCGTCGGTGAATAGAACGGTCATGTCCTTGGTGCCGTGCACCAGAAGGACTGGCACGGCACCGGTGCACTGCGCACCGAACCAGGGACCCGATCCGCCGATGGGCGCGATCGCACGCAGCTTGTCGATGCGGGCGCAGGTCAGGTTGTTCGTGAACATCGCGCCGTGGCTGAAGCCGGTGCTGAAGATCCGCGAGGTATCGACGCAGTAGTCCGCCGTCAGCTCGTCCACCAGGGCGTCGAAGAACTCGATGTCGCCTTGCCCCTCCTTCATCTGCCAGCCTGCGGAAGCGCTGCGCGAGCTTGGGTAGACGAAGATCGCTGGCTTGCCCGTGGCCTGCTCGAGCTTCAGGTAGTTGTGCGCTGCCTTTCCGTCCGCGTTCAGGCCGTGAAAGCCGAAGATCAGGGGGTGAGCGGAAGTCGCGTCGTAGTCTTCCGGCACGGAGAGCACGAAATCCCGCGTCTCGCCGCCCACCTGGATGGTCGCGTCTTCGTTCAGGCCCGTGGGGCTCTGCTTGCCGCAGCCCGGACTCCCGTTGCCTTGCCCCGCGGATCCACCGCTAGCGCCGTCGCCACCGCTGCCTCCACTGGCGCCGCTGCCTCCGCTGGCGCCGCTGCCTCCGCTGGCGCCGCTGCCTCCACTGGCGCCGCTGCCTCCACTGGCGCCGCTGCCACCGCTGCCACCGCTGGCGCCGCTGCCACCGCTGGCGCCGCTGCCTCCACTGGCGCCGCTGCCTCCACTACCGGCTCCTCCGGTGTCGCTCTCG
>JAGQIY010000729.1 GCA_020430865.1 Myxococcales bacterium | reverse complement strand
TCCGCGAGGTGAAACGTGCGGCCGAGCGCCGCCCGCTGGCGTCCAAGGTGAGCGGCCGCGCGAACCACGAAGTCGATGGGCACCAGGTTGAGGGGCGTGTCCCCTCGCGTGGGCAATGGAATCGCCACCTCACTCGGGCTGCTGAGCAGCAGCAGCATCATCATGTAGGGCCCGTCGAGGCGATCCACTTCGCCAGTGCTCGAGTCGCCCACGATCTGGGTGGGTCGAATCACGCAGATCGGGAGATCGGCCATCGCTCCCCGTGCGATGCGCTCGGCGCGCGCCAGTGTCTGCTCCACCGCACCGCGGAACGCCTGGCCGGCGTTCAACTCGTGCTCGTAGACGACGCCCGTACGGTCCCCGCTGACGATCGCGCTCGAGTGCACCACGACGCTCTCGAGTTGGCTCGAGCAACGCGCGAACTCGATGATCTCACGCATCGCTCCCAGGTTGACCTCGTTCGCCATCTGGCGGCCCACCCCAGGATAGGTCACCTGAGCGCAGTGGTGGATCCGCTGCACCTTCCCGGCCAGCTCGCGGTACTCCTTGCCGCTCAGGCCGAGGTCCATGGCCGCCGCGTCGCCGTCGAGCATCACAAGGCGTTGCCGCGCGGCAGTGGGAAGCGCTTCACGATGCTGGGTCGCCTCCTCGGCGAACTTCTCACGAACGATGACGAAGATCAGGCTGTTGCTGCGGCTGGTCAGAAGCTCGTCGACCATCTTCCGACCGCGGAACGACGGGTAGCCGGTTACCAGGATCGTCTCGTCGTAGCTCATGCTTGCTGAGTTCCCGTGCGTCACTGCGCGCAGAAGTAGTTGCCAACCCCTAGCAGCCAGTCGCCCACGTCACCGTTGAACTGGCAGAAGGCCGCCGGCCCGCCGAGCGCCGCCTGGTTGCAGTACAGTCCAATCAGGTAGTCCTCGCAATCGCCTCCACTGCCGAAGACTTGGTTCCCGCAAGCATCTTCATCGGTGGCGCCGCACTGACCACAGGCGGCAGCGTCGCACTGAGCGGCGCAGGTGAGGTTGTGGTTGCAGCTGGCAGACAGGAATGGCGCGAGACAACGTGCGTAGGCGTCGTCTCCGGTGAACTGCAGCATGCAGTCGTAGCAGGCAGGGTTACGATTGAGGAGCAAGCCAAACGCGGGCCCGCAGCTGCCTTGAGAGCACTGGGTGGCCAGCTGGCTCAGATCATCTGCCGTGCATGCGTCGGAGCGGAACGCAGGGGAGGTGGCCGCGTTGGGGCTGCAGCCCGGATAGGCAGCAGGACAGGTCGAGCCGTCCGTACACACCTGCCCCTGACAGGTCTTCGCAGAGTTCGCGCAGTTCTCGCACAGACCACCGAACTGACCACAGGCCTGATTGCCCGAGCCGGGACGGCACTGACCGTTGGCCGTGCAGCAGCCGGCGCAGTTGTCCGGGCCGCAGTGCGTGCCGTTGTAGCAGAAGCCCTGGGGTGCGCAGGCTTGACCGCTGCTGGTGCAGTCGCTGCAGGTTCCCCCCGAGCTGCCACACGCCTGATCACGGCGGCCATCCCGACACCCACCCGCCGCGTCGCAACAGCCGTTGGGACACGTTGCCGAACTGCAGCTGGGGACGAAGGCGCAATATCCTCCCGGAACCGAGCACTGCAGCCCGGAGCCGGCGCAGTCCTGGCACTGCTCACCGTCGCTGCCGCACTGGCCATCGGAGGTGCCCGAGCGGCAGGCACCGGCAGCGTCGCAGCAACCGTCACAGTTCGTGGGGCTACACGCGGGTGGTGGTCCCTGGCACTTTCCGGCTGTGCACCCCTCACCCGTTGCTGCGCAGTTCGCGCAGGCCACCCCTCCGGCACCACACGCATCGCTGGTGCCACCACCCCGGCACACCCCTGCGCTGTCGCAACAGCCCGAGCACGACAGGGTCGAGCACTCGGGTGGCTGCCCCGCGCAAGAACCCGCCTGACAGTCGAAGCCGAGCTCCGCGCAGTCCGCGCACAGCGCGCCCTTGGAGCCGCAAGCGGTGATCTCGTCACCAGCCAGGCACAGCCCAGTCGCCGGATCGCAACAGCCATCGCACGTGTCCGGTGCGCAGGCGGGCGAGCCTCCAGCACCCCCGAACCCCGCTTGACCGGCGGCGCCACCACCGGCACTGCCAGCTTGGCCGCCTGCGCCCATGCCCGCGGAACCGCCGCTCACCGAGCCGCCGCTGGCCCCGGATCCAGCCGCACCGCCGACTCCACCCGACCCACTTCCAGCGGCGCCCGCAGCGCCGCCGCTCGCGTCCTCTTCCTCCAAATCGCTGCGTCCGAGGCAACCCGTGAGCAGCCCGATCGCGGCAGCAACGGCCCAGACCATCGTGCGCGTCATCACCCGAGTCTACATCATCACCCCGGGCGCCAGCGAGCCACGGGCTTCAGCGACGCATGGTCATGCGCGCCAACGCCTGCAGCGCTCCCTGATCGGCGTCGAGACGCACCAGCCCGAGTCCGCCGCGACGCCCCAGAGTCAGCAGGACCGGCGAGTCGGCTCCGGGCGCCGTGGAGTCGCTGCGAACCAGGCGGCTCGGCTGAAACATCACGGCAAACGCGACCTCGAGCTTCGAGCGCCGCATCTGTTGTGCAAGCTCTGCGTGCGCGGCCAACGACTTCTCCTCGCCCGCGTTGACCAGCTCGCTCAAGGCTGGTCCAGCCTCCTTGGCGATCGCTGCCCGGAGCTGATCGTCCTGCACGCGCCACAGGAGCTCGAAGCGCTTCGGCTCGACCTTCGCTCCTTTGGGGATGCTGCTCGCCTTGGGTTTGAGCTCGAAGCCGATGCGATCTGGCGCAGGAGTCACGTCCGCAGCCTTGCCTTTGCCCACGGTGGTCTTGATGCTGCCCAGGAACTCCCCGAGGGGATCCGCGAACGCCTTCACGCCGAGCAAGCCACGCCCGTCTCGGATCCCCTTGTCGAGTTCCGCGGCGTCCGAGACGTCCGCAGCGACGAGCAGCGCGATCTCGTCGCTGCCCGCGGCTCGTCCAAGACCGAACACCAGCTGATTTCCGCGGCCCTTGGCTATCTCGGTCAGCACCTTCTGGAGTCGTTTTCTATCCGCTTCACCCAGCCGGGAGTCCAGCAGCTTCGCGAAGGTGTCCTCGGTCGCCTTTGCGCTCTCGAGGCGACCCGCTGGGCTGCTGTGGGTCAGCAGCGCGAGGCTCGTACCGCGCGGCAATGCCTTGAGCAGCGCGAGATCTCCAGTAGGCATCTCGCTGACCAGCTTCTTGGCCTCACCGCTCGCCTTGGGTGTGACCTCGAGTTCGGCCTCGAGGTGACGGTCGCCCGGCGTCACCACCAATTTCGCTTGCTGCGACCCCTCGAGGATCGAAACCAGGTCATCCACGGCGCCCTCGATGCCCAGCAGTGCGGCTGCTGGATCGCCGAAGTCCGGCGCGCGCCCGCCCCGCGCCTTGCGCGCCTTCAGATCCAGCTCCTGTAGCTGTTCTCTGCGCTTCTTCCAGGCCGCCTTGATGCGCTTGGCGATGGGGCCGCCCAGCGCCTTCTCGGACGCGACGGCGACAATCGGCTGCTTGGGCGCGGGCTGCTTGCTCAGGCTGCGTACGACGTACGGACCGGCCTCATCGAGCGCGGCGCTCGTGGTGCCCACCAGCAGGTAGTTGCCCAAGACCCCCATGCCCAGCGGGTCCGCGTTGCCAGGGTTCTTCGGGCTGAGCATCGTGACCTGTGTCTGGTCGTTCCGCTTGGCGTCGAAGCGCGCGTCCGCGCCCTTCGTCACGGCCGCGACGAGCTCACGGCCGCTCCGCAGGTGCACCCCGAGCACCAGCCCCGGGTTGCCCTCGCCCACGTCTACCAGCGCACCGACCACGGGCAGATCGGTATCGATGATCGAAGCAGCGGTGGGCGGCAGCCCGGTCAACGTCGTCACCAGAATCGGGTAGTTCGCAGGCAACAGCGCCGCGCCGGCTCCTGCGAGCCCACGCAGCTCCTTCCAGGTCGGCTCGGGCTGCGCAACGAACACGTCGGCCACCAGCGAGTCTGGCGCGGGCACGGGAGACAGATCCTCGACGGGCGCGGCCGACGCCGCGGTCTTCGTCTTCGCGTCGTCGTCACATCCGATGAGGGTGACCAAGCCGAGGCTGATCGCCGCCACGGCGAAACCACGGAGCAACGGAGCGCGCCAGGCGCGAGCGTGAGAGAGTTTGAAGTGCATGCTTTCTTGGACCCGGTCGGGGTGAGCAGGCTCGAGCGCCGCTCACCAATGAACGGGGGGCGCTCCCGCCCCCCTGCGTGCGGCTCAGAACGGGATATCGTCGTCCCCGCCACCGTAGTCCATGTCGTCGTAGCCGCCACCACC
>JAGQIY010000728.1 GCA_020430865.1 Myxococcales bacterium | reverse complement strand
GCGACAAGCAACCCGAGCCGAAGTCGAAGACGACGCCCGGGGTGCGCGCAGCCAACGCCGCGACTGCTAGCTCGAAGAGCAATGCGCGGCCGGACATCACGCCCAGCGTGCCGTTCCGCTTTCCTGCTCCAGAGCGCCTGGTCGCCTTCGGCGACGTCCACGGGGACTTCGCGGCGACGCGAAAGGTGCTGCAGATGGCGCAGGTCGTCGACGAAGCGGGGCACTGGAACGCGGGCAAGCTGGTGGTGGTGCAGACGGGAGACCAGCTCGACCGCGGTGACGACGAGCGCAAGATCCTCGACTACTTCGAGGCTCTCCGTGAGGAAGCGAAGAAGGCGGGTGGAGCCTTCCACGTGCTGCTCGGCAATCACGAGACGATGAACGCGATGGCGGATTTTCGCTACGTCACCCAGGGGGGCTTCAAGGCCTTCGACGACGTCGAGGAGAGCGGTGTCCCCGAGGCGGTGATCGGACGCTTCCCGGAGTCGGCACGAGGGCGCGCGAGGGCGCTGTTGCCGGGAGGGAAGTACGCAGCGCTGCTCGCCAAGCGCAACACGGTGCTGATCGTCGGTGACTCGCTGTTCGTCCACGGGGGCGTGCTGCCAGAGCACCTGGACTACGGGCTCGGGCGTCTCAACCAGGAGGTGCGCGACTGGTTGGTCGGCAAGCGCTCGTCCCCGCCAGCGATCATCGCCAAGGACGACGCTCCGGTCTGGGTGCGCGACTATTCCGAACCCGAGAGCGGCAAGGCAAACTGCAAGCGTCTGGGTGAAGTGCTCGATCGCCTCGAGCTGAAGCGCATGGTCGTCGGGCACACCGTGCAGAGCCAGGGTGTCACCGAAGCCTGCAGCGGGCGCGTGTGGCGCATCGATGTGGGTCTGGCGACGTACTATGGTGGTCCCACACAGGCGCTCGAAATCCGTGGGGATACGGTGACCGTCCTGAAGTAGCTCGGGAGGTCAGCCGAGGTTCCTCACCCCCAAATTCGAGTTGCCCGACCCGGGATGTGGAGAGCGCGGCGCGTTCAGAACAGGCCGATGGCGCGGACGCGGCTGACGTGCCTGGCCTCGGGTAGGCGCAGGCTGTCGCGCTCCAGGGTCACCAGGCTCGCGTAGCTGCGGGAGATGTCGCTGGCCGCCACGGGCAGGGAGATGGCTTCGCGCCGCTCGAAGAAGCCGCTGACGACTGGCAAGACCTCCTGCCACTCGAAGCGCCGGCCAACGTCGGCCAGCAGCCTCAGCTCCTGCAGGAAGCCGACCTGGGTCTCATGCAGGCCGGCCGCGCGGTCCAGGGAGTCCTCGGGGTACTCGCCGAGCCAGGCGTTCAGGCGCACGGCTTCGGTGCGCAGCTCGAGGGGCAGCTGAGGTTGATCCGCGAGCGCCGTTCCAGCGTGGAAACATTGCCCGCCGAGGGCGTCCAGGGCACGCTCGATGGCACGAGGTATGTCCCCGGGTTCACACACCCGGACTCGCGCTCGGTGCTCTTCGACCACGACCAAGAGCTCCTGCTCCGGGCCTGCGGAACGCCTCGGCAGCAGCACGCCAAGCTCGTTCAGCGCCTTCGAGACCGGCTCCCAGCTGGCGGCGTCGCTGAGCGGAAAGCGCCCCTCCAGGACCGCAGGGTCCACGCTGCCGATGGGGGAGAGTCTCATCGCATGGCGCCAAGCAACGCACGTGCCAGCGCTAGGACCCCGACCGCTCGCAGGGCCATCGGGATCCGACGCCGTTGGTTGGCGTTTTCACTGAGCTTCCGTTGGGGCGCGCTCGGGCGCGGTTCGCAAGCGCTCTCGGCTGGGGGCGCTGCGCCCCGCACGCGGACTCGTCCTGGGGGCAGACCGCCTCCATCGAGCATGGCGCTCGAACGCGTCAACGGGCGCCCCCGGTCGGTCCGGAGTCGCCCGTCGCGGGTCGAAGCAGGGGCTCAGGCGCTTGGGGGAGTTTCGCTGCGGAAAATCTCGACCTTGCTGAGGACCTGGTCCTCCTGGGGGCGATCACGGGGGCCGGTCGCGACGTTGGCGATGGCGAGGACGACGTCCATGCCCGCGACGACATGGCCGAACACGGAGTGGCGGTTGTTGAGGTGTGGCGTCGGAACCTCGGTGATGAACCACTGGGCGCCGTTGGTGTTCGGGCCTGAGTTGGCCATCGAGAGGACGCCTGGCTTGTCGTGACGCAGCTCCGGATGGAACTCGTCCTCGAAGCGATAGCCCGGGTTCCCCGTGCCCCAACGACTCGCCTTGGCCGGGTCTCGGCTGAGCGGGTCACCGCACTGGATCATGAACTTCGGGATTACCCTGTGGAAACGAACGCCGTCGTACAGCGGTGTCCCTTCCATGCTCTGGCCGTTCCCGTCTTTCCAGGCGATGGCGCCGGTGGCTAGCCCAACGAAGTTCTTCACGGTGTTTGGTGCGCGCTCCTCTTCGAGGGCGAGCACGATGTTGCCCTGGGTGGTGTGCATACGGGCGTAGAGCTGGCCGCTGCCTGCGACGTTGATCGGCGGGAAATCCATCGGTAGTCCTTCGGTTCGTGTCATCGAAACGCGCGGCGTTCGGCGCCGCGCAGGCCGCTAGGTGACCCCCTGTCACACAGCGAGCCGTGGTCCTACCAGAGCTGTCGACGTGGGAGTAGGGGCCCGCGCATTCGCCACAAAAGACGGATGGCGTGCGCCTCTCTCGAGACGCACGCCGTCCGGTGCGATGGGCTCGTCCTGGGCTCCTCGTTCACTCGGCTGGGATGGCGACGGGAACGTCGCTCGCCATTGCCCGTCGGCTGCGCTCTGCCGCGCGCTCCCATCCGCCGCGCTCGAGGCGCCACCACAGGAAGAGCGACCCGGCGATGATCTCGACGCTCAGACCCACCCAGCCTCCCAGGGCACCCCAACCGAGCTGCTTGCCGAGGAAGTAGGTGAGAGGAGGTGTCGCGAGCCACGCGATGGAGCCGGTGACCAGGGCGGGGAGGCGGACGTCTCCCGTCCCCCGAAGCACGCAGCGCCCGACGATGTGCATGCCGTCGAAGATCTGGAAGACCGCCGCGAGGTAGAGCAGGGACCGCGTGACGCGGACGAGCTCTGGATCGTCGGTGAAGCCGCTGATCAGCCAGTTGGGGAACAGCGCGACCACCAGCGCGCAGGTCCCGGTGTAGAGCGACACCAGGAGCAGAGTCTGGCGACCGACGCGCTTGACCAGTGCGTCCTCGTTGGCGCCGACCGCCTGTCCAACCAGGATGCTCGCGGCCTCGCCCGTAGCGAAGGCCGGGAGGAACGAGAAGTGGATGATCTGGAGCGCGATCTGGTGCGCCGCCCCATCGATCTCGCCCATGCCAGCGATCAGCACGGTCAGGATGGCGAAGGAGCCGACCTCGACGAGCATCTGCAGTCCCAGCGGCCAGCCCATCTGGACCACGTCCAGCACGTCTCTCGAGCGCACGCTGCGCAGGCCGAAGCCGTCGCCGCGCTGCACGAAGATCAGGGCCAGGCACTCGAGCGCCGAGGCTGCCACGGACGCCCACGCTGCCCCTACCGCTCCCATTCCCAGCGGAAATATGAACAGGTAGTCGAGGGCGATGTTGGCGCCGTTCGCCAGCAGGGAGATGCGCATGGGCGAGTGAGAGTCACCCACGCCGTAGCGCACCTCGCGCAGCGCCACTCCGATCAGGACCAGCGGTGCGCCCAGGTTGCGCGCCCAGAAATACTGCGCGGCGGTATGACCCTGGAGAGGAGTCGCAGCCATGTTCGTCAGCAGCGGGCCGAGGAACCGACCAAGCACCAGGGCGACCAGCCCGAGCGCGAGCGCGCTCAAGACCCCCGCGGCGACGAGTCGCGGGATGCGGTCGCGACGGGCGGCGCCGACAGCCTGACTGATCAGGACCTTGACCGAGCGCAAGCCGCCGAACCCGAAGCAGATCAGGGTGAAGGCTGCGACGCCACCCAGACCCACGCCTGCAACCTGAGCTGCCCCGAGCTGGCTGACGAACAAGGTGTCCGAGAGCGTCATCGCGCTGAAAGACAGCATCGAGACGGCGATCGGCCACGCGAGCCTTGCCAGCTCGGGGAAGGGTTTCAAGCGCCACCTGAGCTTTTCTCGTTGTTCCAGCGTGTTCATCTGCATTTCCTTCCTCGGGCGTTGCCGTCGGGAACCATTGGGAGAACTGGGGGGAGCCTCTCGGTCGAGGCCATTCGATCGCTGGCTCAAGGGAGCCTCCAGAGAACCGCCCAGCGGGCGGACAAAAGAAAAAAACCGCGGTTCCTTGCGGAGCCGCGGCAGCGAAAACAGCCTCTTTTTCGGGGCTGGGAGCTACATCGAGAGCTCCTCGTAGCTGCCGTGGCTCACGCCATCCATGAGCTTGACCATCGGGACGCGGCACGCAGCCCCGTCCAGGGACCCGGCGGTCGCCGCGCCGCGCACCTTGCCCAGGATGGCGATCCCGCCCCACGTCGGGGACTGGCGGAGGCCCGCTGGCGCGCCGCTCACGGAGACAACGCCTTGAACCGGCGAGACCACGCACCCCGCTACCGCCGCTGCGGTGACGTGGGCTTGCGCCCTCGGGATGTAGGTGAACTCCGGTCTCATGGGTCTTCCTCGGTTGGAGCCTAATGACACGCGCGCGAAACAGGGTCAAGCGCGCTTGCTACGTCGGCTGGCGCGGAGCAAGCTACGACTCTGTCCCAGCGCCCCCCATCGACCGCTCGCGTTCTCTTCGCCGTGCTCGCGGCAGTGGTGAGTGCCTTGTGCGGCGCGTGGGGCGTTCAGCCAGTGGCGGGCGCTCTTCCCGCGGCGAACACGGGGCTCACGGAAACGCATGCCCAGCTCGGTGTGACCCCCGCGGTGCGCGACGTGGCCCTGCGCGCGCAAGCTGCCGCTCCGTCCGATCAAGGCGTCTCCGACGCGGACGCCAGCGCGGCCGTGGCGGTGTTGAGCCCGCTCGACCTAGAGCTTGGCTGGTCGGGTGTCCTGCGCCTGCTGGGGACCCACGGTCGAGGTGCTCCTCACCATCGTCTTGCTCGTCAGCCTCGCGCGCGCGCGCCACCATCCGTCAGCTGATCCTCAAGGATCCAACAGGGCCGTGCAGATCGAGCACGATCCGGCGCAGTAGACCTTCTGGTGCGAAGCGCCCCTGTATTGACGTGTGGAAATAATTGACGTGTGGAAATTATCTCACGAGAGAGAGCGTGAGCGCGAGGAAGTGCGATGAACAATCAGAAGAAGCGGACGGAGAGCAGCGAAGAGGACTCACGGCGACGCTCCGCGGCCGAGCAGTCCGCCGACGAAGGCAAGTACGACAGCGCCGCTAAGCCGCTGATCGTGTTTGTCGTCGTGTTCATTCTTATATTGCTGTACGGATATTACGCATAGCGCGGAGGAAGAAGCATGGGCAGCATGAGCTTGGCACATTGGATGCTCGTCGCGGTGGTGGTGATGCTGGTCTTCGGGCCGAAGCGCTTGGCGGAGGCCGGGAAGGGGCTCGGTCAAGGCATTCGCTCCTTCAAGCAAGGGCTGGACACCAGCGACCGCGACAGGGAGTGAGGCGCTGGCCGGCTGAGCCACGCCGCGGCTCAGCCGGTCGCTTGCTCACCGTTGCGTTCGAGATCGCTCAGGACGTCGTCCGGACTGAGCTTGCTGCGGATTCGCTTGAGCGCGTTCTCGATTGCGGCGCGGCTGCTGTTGTGGACGCCAGTGGGGAACGGCGGTGCCTTCAGCCAGAAGATCGCGGTCAGCACCCCACGGCTCACTGCGTTCGGAAACGCGAAGTCCACCCCAGCGCAGCGCTGCTGCAGCAGCGACTCGTTCCGCTCCATCCAGGCCGCCGTCAGCCGGCGAGAGCGAGCGTCGGGGCGGCCGGCGGAGTCCTCGCCAGCGTCGTATACCAGCACTCCGGGTGTGTCGCTCACGGCGAGCACCGTGCGAGCGCGCTCCAGCATATCGCTCATGTCCTCCGGGCTCACGAAGCCCACCCGTCGTGCCACGAAGACCGGTGGCTTCTCGAGGATCACGAAGGACATGCCAGGTCGAGGCTAACCGTGGAGCCAGGGAGGGGGAAGTCCGGGCGCTCGAAGGTCGCCAACTGGCCCGTAACTTCAGCGGCTTTTGCCTCGCGCTTCCGCTGCCCCACGGCTTGCCTCGAGGCAGACCAGGCTCGCGTCAGTCGTCCTTGCCAGTGCGGGTCGGGCGCACCGGAGCCGCGCGCTGTGCTGCAGGTTGAGCCGTGGCTGGCTCGGATTCCTGTGCCGCGAGGTTCTTGTTCGAGGTGCTGGTCGTGGACTCCAGCTCCTGCTGGGTCTCCTGATAGCCGTCGGGAGTCGCGCTGACGACCTCCAGTTCCGCGCTGCCGATGCCGATGCGATCGCCTTCGGCCAGGAGGTGCGGCTCGCTGATGCGCTCGTCATTCACCCGAGTGCCATTGGCGCTGTTGAGATCCTGGATCTCTGGACCTTCGCGAGTCAGGCGAACCACGGCGTGAGTCCGGCTGACCTCGCCGTCGGGGATCACGACGCTGCAGTATGGACTGCGGCCAAGGATCGTCTCTCCGAGCCGGAGAGGAAACCGCACACCGCGATACCTTAGCCAGTAGCTATCCAAACGAATCCCTGGGAGAAGGTAGAACCAAGGCGTGGCCAGAGCAAGGCGAGTGCGATTCCGTGCGAATGCGCTCGTCAGCTGCAGCAGGTATTGCGCAGACCCTGCTAGGCGCGCTCGAAGAGCGTGCTGATTCCTTGACCGACACCGATGCAGAGCGAGGCCAATCCGACACGGGCGTCGGCTCGCTTACGCATTATGTGCGCGAGCGTGGTGACGATGCGCGCTCCGGAGCACCCGATCGGGTGACCCAGACAGATCGCGCCGCCATTCAGGTTCACGCGCTCGGGGTCGAGTTCGAGGCCACGGATACAGGCAAGACTCTGCGCCGCGAAGGCCTCGTTCAGCTCGATCACGTCGATGTTGGGCACCCTCAAGCCGGCGCGGCTCAGCGCCTTCTTGGTCGCCGGGATCGGCCCTTCGCCCATGAAGCTGGGGTGGACGCCGGCTGTCGCGGCGGCGACGAAGCGCAGCATCGGGGTGAGCTGCAGTTCCTTCACGGCCGCCTCGCTCGCCAGCAACACGGCGGCCGAGCCGTCGTTCAGCGGCGACGAGTTGCCGGCGGTCACGGTTCCATCCGCGCGGAAAGCTGGCTTGAGCTTCGCGAGCGCCTCGAGCGAGGTATCGCTGCGCGGCGACTCGTCGCGCTCGACACGGACGGTTGGCCCCTTCCGCTGCGGGAGCTCCAGCGGGATGATCTCGGCGTCGAACGCGCCCGACTCCCAGGCCGCGGCGCCCTTCTTCTGGGACTCCAGGGCGAACGCGTCCTGCTCCTCACGGGTGATCCCGAACTTCTTCGCGACGTTCTCTGCCGTCTCCCCCATCCCGATGAGCTCGAAGCGCTCGGCCATCTTCGGGTTCGGATAGCGCCAGCCGAGGGTGGTGTCGTAGATCTGGGGAGCGCTGCGCGGGAACGCCTCGGTGGGCTTCGCCATGGAGTAGGGCGCGCGCGTCATGCTCTCGACGCCGCCAGCGATGGCGACGCTTGCCTCGCCCAGCGCGATCATGCGCGCGGCGTCGTTGATGGCTTCCAGCCCGGAGCCGCAGAGTCTGTTCACCGTGACCGCCGGCACCTCGTAGGCCAGGCCAGCCAGCAACAGGGCCATGCGGGCCACGTTGCGGTTGTCCTCGCCGGCTTGGTTGGTGGAACCGAACACCACCTGGTCGACGCGCTCGGCCGCCTTGGGCTGGCGCGCCACCAGCGCCGAGATCACGTGGGCCGCGAGATCATCCGCGCGCACGGAGCTCAGCGCGCCGCGGTAGCGCCCGATCGGAGTTCGAACTGCGTCGACGACGTAGACTGCTTGCAGTGCCATGCTTCTCTCCCTCACCCCCGAACCAAGAAAACGCGCTTCAAATCGCGACGGGTCCTTCGTCGGTCCAACGGTAGAATCCGACGCCTGCCTTCTTTCCGGTGCGACCCGCGCGGACCATCTGACGCAACAGCGCGGGGGGGCGGAACTGTTCCCCCAACTCGCGATGAAGGTGCTCGAGGATGGCGAGTCGCACGTCCAGCCCCACCAGATCCGTCAGCTTCAGCGGACCCATCGGATGTCGATAGCCGAGTTCCATCGCACGATCGATGTCGGCGGCCGATGCGACGCCGCTCTCCAGCATGCGGATGGCTTCCGCGCCGAGCGCCACGCCCAAGCGGCTGGAGGCGAAGCCGGGAAAATCGTTGACGACGATCGGCTCCTTCTCGAGCTGCCGCGCGAAGGCCAGAGCGCGCTCGATGCTGGCGTCGCTGGTGCCGAGCCCGCGCACGATCTCCAGCAGCGGCATCACCGGTGGCGGGTTGAAGAAGTGCAGACCGACCACGCGCTCTGCTTGGTCGAGGCGCTTGCCGAGCTCCGTCAGGGAGAGGCTCGAGGTGTTGGAGCCGAGCAGGGTGTTCGCGTCAGCAATCGAAATTACCGAGCGGAAAATCTCGACCTTCAGCTCCATCTGCTCCGGGACGGCTTCGACGACTAGCTCGGCGTCGGAGACCGCCTCCTCGAGGTTCTCGGTGCGGGTGATGCGACCCAGGATTTCCTTCTTCTCGGCTTCGCTCAGGCGCCCCTTCTCGACGCTGCGTGTGAGCTGCTTGTTGATGCCCGCATCGGCGCGCTCGAGCTGCGCGTGCTGTACGTCGAAGAGGCGCGTGGTGATGCCCCGCGTCGCGCACAGCTGTGCGATCCCCATGCCCATCGTGCCGGCCCCCAGCACGGCCACGCTCCAGACCTCGCGTACGTCGCTCATGCGGCTACGGATAGGGGCTCCCAGCCTGGAAGTCTATGGTCAGTGGTGCCAGAGGCAGAACGCCAGCTCCGACTGCACTACCCTGCAGATCTTGGGGTCGGCTCCACGATGGGGCGTGGTTCGGTCGGCACAGCGCCAGCGCAGCGAGGGACGGCGAGCCGTGAGAGGACGATCGACCGTCACCCCAGGCGCATGCCGCGACTTCCCACCTTGGCTTCGCAGGTGACGCACTGCGACGGCACGTGGTGAGCGTGATACACCTGACCGCAGTTCGGGCAAAGGCGGGCGTCCTCTTCCAGGCTGATGGTCTTGTCACTGGAAGCGCATTTCCGTCCCGTGAGCTGGAGACCTTCGACGGGGAGTCGCTCGTAGGTCGCGGTCGGCAGGCTCGGGAGCTGCTTCTCTTCATCGCTGGTCAGCTTCAGCTGGTCAGGGCGGCGTTCGGTCGCCTCCTTGACGATCCACGCGACCGCGCTTTGATGCAGCTTGACCGGGATGCGCAGGACGAGGTCAGAGGAGCTGATTACCAGGTCATTGCCCTGCAGAAATATCGACTCCACGTCACACCAGAGGATGCGTGAGATCTCTCCGCGCCGCTCCACGGCGACGCCAGCGTCGCCCACGCGCACGGGATACGCCGCTGCGTCGCCGAACACCAGCGCGGCCATCAAGGCGGCGGCGCCCCCTGCGACCAGATACGGTGCGAACTTCAACGGCTCGTCGCGGATCCACTGGCCATGCACCCCCGCTCCCAGGGCGAGCGCGCCCAGGGCACCACCGATCAGCGCCACCGGTGTCGTGGACAGTCCGGGCGCGTCGAAGCGTCGCTCGTGCACTCGCCCGCCGTGGCCGCGCTTCTTGTCTGCGCGCTCGGCGATCTTGGCCTTGCGCTCGGCGGCGCGGCGTTCCTTGCGATTGGTGGTCTTGGGCTTCTTCTTGGTCTCGGCCATGGCTCATCCAGGCGTCGCAGCGCTCATCACACGCCGCTGATCATCCAGCGCTCGTCATCCAGCGCTTGTCATCCAGTGCGGCGTCGCCGTCTCGCAGCGCTGGATTACTCGGGGAATCCGTCGCGAACCAGGGGAAAAGAAGGCGCCGCCCCCCCCGAACGGGACATTGACTCCTGCTCACCGAGCGAGGACGCTGTGAAGCTGAGGTAAATCGAGTTCGTGTCGCTGGGCCGGGTCGGGGACTCGGGACCCCGCACCTCGTGGTTCAGCGCAGAGGGAAGGGCAAAAACGCCATGCAGCTTGGGGAGAATCATCGGAGATTGGTCAGCTTCGCCGCCGCTGCCGCCTTGGGGAGCGTGATCGCGTTCATTGGCGCGTGCGGTGGTGCGCCGCCAGCCGAGACGCCGACGATCGACAACACCAAGAAGAAGGAACCGGTCGCGGAGGCGCCGGCTCCCGCATCCAGTGTCGACCCGAAGGTGGTCGCCGATGCGAACGTGGACGGACTCCTGGCATCCCTCGAGGGGTCGCCCTCGGACCCTCCGCCCGCCACGCCGTCCACTCCGCCCCCAACGGTACCGCGCGGAAGTCCCGCGACGGTCGCGCCCTCGAGCTGGCGTCCGGGTACGTTCATGACCAAGGCCTTGGACGACCTGTCGGCGCAGACCGTGGCCGTCCAGCGGCTGGCCGAGGAGAAGTCGATGACCGTCGGCTTCGACGGCACGGCCGCGACCTTCATGGGCGCGTACATGTACCCAGGCAAGCCGGTGAAGTTCAGCCGCACCTTCGACAAGGGCGTGATGTACGTCTTCGTGTCGGGGAGCAGCCGCGCGTCCGGGATCAACATCAGCGTGAGAGACATGAGCGGGCGTCAGGTGGCGGGCGGCACCAAGGGCACCGTGGTCTTCGTGCCTCCCACTGCGGGCGCCTACAACGTCTACACAGAGGTCGGTGCTGGGAGTCCGTCGAGCTTCGTCACGCTGGGCGTGATGCGCAGCGGAGGTCTAAGCATCCCGGTGTCGCGCATCCAGGAGTCCGTGTACGGCGCGGTCAAGAAGGCAGCACAGCTCTCGGATGGCGTGGTCAAGCGCAAGATCGGCGGCGGCCTGGTTTTCCACGACGAAACGGACTGGGCGCTCTACGGCACCGTGCTGGACAAGGGCGAAGCGATCCGCTTCGGGGGCCTCGATCTCAAGAAGAAGCACGTGCTGCTGGGTTCGGGCGACTCGGCGAGCACCGACATCAACCTGCAGCTGCTCGATCCCAGCGGACGGCCGGTTTCCAGTGACATGGATCCCGATCCGGTGGCGGTGCTCGGCTTCAACTCGCCATCACCAGGGCCTTATACCTTGCGCGTCCAGTGCGCCGGGGCGACCGGCAAGTCGCTGGTGACGGCGATCGTACTCACCGTCGACTGAGCTGCGCTCAAGGCCTCGACATCCACAAGCTCAAGCGACCTTTGCGGTCCACCGCCGCGAAGCTCGTTTGATCGGGGTCGAGGCCGACGTCCTCCACCAGGCCGGAGGTCAGACTCAGGCTGTGCTCACCGGCGACCTCCACGAGATCGACCCCGTGAGACCCTGCACGCAGCAGCCACTTGCCGTCCCGGGTGAAGTGCATGCGCTTGATCCAGGCGCCGTGCTTGCGCTGGTAGCGTCGGTTCGGTTCTCCGTCGAAGGACCACACGCTCGTGAGGGACTTCTCGCCTTCTTCGGCGAGCCAGCGTCCGCTGGGGTCGAACGTCAGGGCATCGCTCTCGCTCTCGTAGCGGGTCAGGGGGTGAGGGTGCTCTGGTTCGGCGACCTTCCACCACCAGATGGAGCCCTGCACCCAGGCGACCGCCAGGGTGCTGCCGTCCTTGCTCAGGGCTAGGCTCTTCACGTCGACGGGCGGACCAGGCACCGGGATCTCGACTCGCTCCTCGCTCTGGAGGTTGTACAGGCGCAGCACCCCATCGTGGTGCCCCACGGCGAGCCATGGCCAGGCCAAGCTCGCCGCGGTAGCGCGGCTCTCGGCCAGGCTGGGGGAAGGAAGCTCCTTCATGCCCTGCACGCGGTACTGCTCCAGGCGGTCGCTGCACACCACGATCAGGCGTCCTTGCAGCAGAAACACGCCGCCGCGCAGGACGTCGGTGCAGGTCGCGGAGACACCAGCGCTCTTGCCGGACCAGAAGTCGTAGAGCTTCACCGGGCTGCCTTCCACCACCGCCGCGACCCGCGCGCTCTTGCGCTCCACGGCGACCGCCACGCCACGGCCGCCGATCTCCTCCTGCCAGCGCAGCTTGATGCGCTCGGGGTGAGCCCCGTCGAGCGCCAGCGCTACTGGCTGAGATGATTTCCCTGCGGATTCTACATTGGGGCGCGGTGGCTCGCTGGTCGTCGGCTGGGCTGCGCCACATCCGCCGACGACCAGCGTCAGCGCCAGCGCGAGGAGGGGGGCCTGGGTGGTCTTGCAGACGCTCGCGCCCGCCAGCGTTACGACGAAG
>JAGQIY010000067.1 GCA_020430865.1 Myxococcales bacterium | reverse complement strand
GTTCCGCGGAGGGTTGTCCTGCTGGCGCAGTCGATAGATGGCGTCCAGTAGCGAGTTCCAGCCGCTGCCAAACGCATCGACACTCGAGCTATAGTTGTACGGCTGCCGCACGGACATTTCCACGCTCGGCACCGGATACATCGCGGTCAAGCGCTTGACGTAGGCATCGACGCTGGCCTGGCCAACGTTGGGGGTGAATCCGTTGATGGTGATGGGGACCAGCACGACGTGAAGCGGACCCCGTGGGTCCTCCGCGCTCAGGTTCTCGCTCCCGCTCGCCGGATAGCGAGAGCCTGCGCTGCTGCCGGGGCCACCAGCGGCCGTCTCGAACAAGGTCACGGAGTAGCTCGATCCCGCACCAATGGCCGATCCTGGCACCTTGATGTTGAACGTCGAGTCGAGCTCCCCGTCGCGGGACTCCCCGCTCGGCGACCCCGTCGCCTCGAACTTCTGTCCGTCGAGCTCCAGCACCGCCGCCAGCTGCCGCGGCTGCCAGTCCGCGTCCGGAGCAACGTAGACTCGGAACACGGCGTCCTTGGTCGCCACCACGGGAGCCGCGCGGCTGCCGGCGGCCACCATGCCGCCGTTCTCCATCACCGGGACCTTGACAGTTTGCCATACGGAAATTGCACTGATCCGGATACCAGTGGCCTGCTCCCCGGTCGAGCTGGTCCCACCGTTGCCCGCATCACCGCCCGTCGCGCCAGCCCCCGACGCGCCGCCGTTGCCGCCCTGGGCGCCGCTCCCGCCTTGAGCACCGGAACCGCCGTTGGATCCGCACGCGATGGAGCACGCGGCAATGTCCCCGTTGGCACACACGCACTTGTCGAAACACAGCGAGCAGGCACCGCAGTCAGCGCCGCTGGTGCAGCCAGGGTCCCCCAGGTTGACCAAGTTCGCGCCACCGTCACCCGAAGCGCCACAGGCCCCAGTCACTCCGGCGAGCCCAGCGATCCCAAACCAAACAGCCCAGCGCATCTTCTTCAACAGCCTCCGTCACCGCGGGAGTCGGCGCTCCCGAATCGAACCAGCAAAGCCACACCGAGCTTCCCCGTCCCGGACCCTGCTGCTGTGCGGCGCCAAGCTGCTTTCCAGCGCGGGTGAAGGGGAGAGCGGTGCGTCATCGAGCCTTCTTTGGCTAACACTCGGCGAGGGGCTCGACAATCGTTCCACGGCCAGTTCGGCTGCACGGAACAGCTCCGCTGAATTGTTTTCAGCAAGGCTCTATCGGTGGTGATTTCCCATCCGAAAAGTCGCGCGACGGGGCGCCTACACGGACTCACCGGGCGTCCCTCGAACTCGCGCGGAAATGGGACGAATCCTGGGGTGGCGGGAGCAGTCGGCGATCGAGCGTGAGACACTTTGGCCCAGGCTCCGACGGGCAATCACCCGAGACTCGCTCCCCTTCCGGAAACACACGCGGCTTTTCGTGGCCGCTGTACTCCTACAGTGTCAGTTGCGTCTGGGCGCCAGACCCGCTTGGCCGGGCGCGCCAACCAGCTCACGCCAGGTTCACCTGACGCTCCAGATTCCGAAGGTACCAATCGTTGGGCCCCAGGGATCCCTCCCGCAGCTGCGCCTCGGCCCACTCTCGCCAGCGCCGTTCGAGCGAGTCCGCGGCGCGCCAGGCAAGTCGAGACATCTCGTCCCGCTGATCGGCGCTCTGGGTTCGGGCGCTCGAGGTGCGATGCAGCAGATCCTGCTCCAGGGCGCGCTGCTCCACTTGGATTTCCGCAAGGAACCTGGGCCAGTCCCTGCGCGCCCAGCGTAGCAGCCTCTGGTGCTGCCACCAGAGGCTGGCATCAGCGCGCGCGGCGGGGAAGTCTGGCAGCCACCCGGGAGCACGCTCGGCGCTCAGCCACCCTGGCTTGAAGAGGCTCGAACAGGGCGCGCTGGTGCCGGTCAGCCACACCGGTAAGCCGCTCAGGTCGTCGGTGCTCTGACCGAAGTCGACGACCAGGGAAGCCGTGGTCTGGGCCGCTCGCCGCTGGGGTAACCAGCCACCGTGGGCGCAGACCTGAGCGCGTCTGGGATCCGGCCCTCGTCCAGCGTGATCCCTCAGCACCCCCAGGCCGAACCCCGCGGTGAGCGCGCCGCGCCCAGCGGCCAGCAAGCACTCGACGCGGGCCTGACGCGTGTGCCCCATCGCGGCTGCGCTGAACAACCGATCGCGAAAGGTACGGGCGAAGTCCAGACGTCCACGTCCAGGCGCCAAGCCACGATCCCTCGCGTAGGCGTTGATGTGCGCGCTGGCGAACTGCCAGTCGTCGCGCACCCTCAGGCGGTTCGAGATGGCGTAGATCCCCGCGACTTGCCGCCGCACCCAGGCGGATCCTGCGCTCTCCACCGTCCACGCGCTGGTGCGGTCTGCGAAGAGGAAGCTGTTGTCGTAGTCGAAATTCCGAACCCGATGCCCCGCCTCTCCGCCCTGTCCCCAGACTTCGATCAGCTCGCTGGCAAGCTCGGCGGCGGCCTGGGCGGTGTCCGCCCGCTCCAGGCACAGGCGCAGCACGTCCATGCCGAGCAGACCCGGCTCGATGGTCTCTCCCCTCGCCCGCCGCCTGCGCCGCTCGGCGGCGATCCGCGTGAACACGGCCTCATTACCCACAACGACGCCGTGCTCGTTCACCCCCATCTCGGCGCCCCACATCCAGTAGGGCCGACTGAGCAACACGGCGTGCGTCCGAGGGACTTGGGGCAGCTCCAGGGACGTGGTGTGGACGCGCGCGTCCGCCGCATGTCGCTGAGCGGGGATCCACTCCACGCCCTGGGCCTCGAACGGCTCTCGGTCGCTGTTCTTGCCGAACAGCGGCGCGCCGCTCGGCGTGGCGTCTCCCAGGGCCACGAAAGTGTCGCACATGGCGCGATTCTGGAGCGGGCGCTGGAGGCTCGAAAGCCAAAAGCGCGCCGCTGGCACCGCCAATCTTGACAAACCCGATGTGCAAAAGCAGATCACCCCCGGTGAAGCTCTCGAACAAAGGCCGCTACGCGGTCCGGGCGCTGTTCGACATCGCCTTCTACAACGAGGGGCGCCCAACGCAGGTCAAGGACATCGCCGAGCGTCAGTCGATCCCGCCGCGCTTCCTCGAGCAGATCTTCCAGGACCTCAAGCGCGCGGGCATCGTCGCGTCCAAGCGCGGTCCCCAGGGCGGCTACTCGCTGGCGCGGCCCCCGGCCCAGGTGAAGCTGAACGAGGTGATCCGCGCCCTCGAAGGGCCGATCACCCTGGGCGAGAAGGCCGCTGACAAGGGCCAGGAGAACGACGAGGTGCGGCGGGTCACGGAGAGCGTCTTCGGTGACCTCTCGCAGCGCGTCGAGGAGTGCTTTGCAGCGGTCAGCGTCAGCGATATCTGCACCCGAGCCGATGAGCTCGGTCTCCCCCGCCCCGGCGCTCGGCGCTACGTCTACGTGATCTGAGTCGCACATGACATCCAACGCACCTCACCCCCAGGCCCGGCACCCACGGATCTACGAGGACATCCTGGACCTCATCACCGACACCCCGCTGATCGAGATCCAGCGGCTCGAGTCCGACGTGCCGCGTGCCACGGTGCTCGGCAAGCTCGAGAGTCAGAACCCAGGTGGGTCGATCAAGGACCGCATCTGCCTGTCGATGATCCTCCAGGCGGAGGCACAGGGCCTGCTGGCGCCCGGGGGTGTCGTGGTGGAGCCGACCAGTGGCAACACGGGCATCGGCCTGGCGCTCGTTTCCGCACGGCGAGGATACCGCTGCGTGCTGACGATGCCCGAGAGCATGAGCCTCGAGCGCCGCCAGCTGCTGGAGAGCATGGGCGCGGAGCTGGTGCTGACGCCGGAGGCTGAGCAGATGGAGGGCGCCATCGCCAAGGCTCGGGAGATCGCGGAGACCACCCCGGGCGCCTTCATGCCGCAGCAGTTCGACAACCAGGCGAACCCCAGCGTGCACTACGAGTCCACGGCGCAGGAAATCTTCCACGCGCTGGGCGACTGCGTGGTGGATGCCTTCGTCGCAGCGGTGGGCACCGGAGGGACCGTGAGCGGCGTGGGCAGGGCGCTGCGCGAGCGCTACCCCGAGTGTCGGGTGATCGCCGTCGAACCCGAGACCTGCGCCACGATCTCGCGCGGCGAGCGGGGCCCCTCGAAGATCCAGGGCATCGCCGCAGGCTTCGTGCCACGCAACTACGACGCAGAGATCCCCACGGAAATTCGCACCGTGGCCGATCGACGCGCGTACGAGATCAAGCGCGCGCTGAGCCAGCGCGAAGGGCTGCTGGTGGGGATCAGCGCCGGGGCGAACGTGGCGGTCGCGCTCGAGGTCGCCCGCGAGCTCGGGCCTGGCAAGACCGTGATCACCGTCCTCTGCGACACCGGCGAGCGCTACTTCAGCTTGGACGAGTATTTCGATGACTGACCAGCGAAGGACGCGCCCGCGGGTCGCGCTGATCGGGATGGGCGGCCTCGGCTGTCCGGCGGCCCTCGCCCTCACCGACGCCGACGTGGATCTGGTGCTGCTCGATGACGATGAAGTCGAGCTCACCAACCTGCATCGCCAGGTGCTCTACGAGGAGCGCGACGTGGGGCGTCCCAAGCTCGAGGCGGCTCGGGACGCGTTGGTGCGCCGGGGCGTGGCGCCCGACCGCCTGACGCTTCTGAACACGCGTTTCCTCCCGGAAAACTCAGCCAGCGTCCTCAGGGACGTGGACCTGGTGCTGGAGGGCTCGGACAACTTCGCGACCAAGTTCCTGGCAGCGGATGCCTGTTTCATCGCGGGTGTGCCCGTCGTGCACGGGGCGGCGATTCGCTGGCGGGCGACGGCGTGGCTCGTCTCCCCCCGGGGCAAGCCCTGTTACCGCTGCCTGTTCGAGGACCTGCCCCGCGGCGCGCAGCAGAACTGCGACAGCGCTGGCGTGATGGGGCCGGTGGTCGGCCTCGCGGGCGCCTTGATGGCCGAGCTTGGCCTGCGCTGGCTCGCCGGAGAGGCCGACGTCGCGGGCTCCCTCTGGACCTACGATGGGCTGACGGATCGCCTGCGCGAGGTGCCCGTCGCCTCGCGCCCGGAGTGCGCGCTCTGCGGGTCCGCGGCTACCATTCACGATACCGCTGAGGCTCGATATCTCGATCCGCTCGCAGGCTCCTGCCAGACGAGCGGTGCTCAGGTAGTCGGCGTCTCCTGACGCCCCTTGACGGCCGTTCGCGGCCACCGAAGGAACAACACATGGCAACTACAGTTCGCATCCCCACCCCCCTGCGCACCCTCACCGGCGGCGAAGAAGCCGTCAGCATCGAAGGCGCGAACGTCCGAGAGCTGATCGACAACCTGGAGTCGAACCACCCCGGCATGCGCGAGCGTCTGCTGGACGACAAGGGCGTGCGCCGCTTCGTCAACATCTACGTGGGAGACGAGGACATCCGCTTCCTGGATGGCCTCGACACGGCCCTCGACGGCAAGGAAGAGGTCAGCATCGTCCCAGCCATCGCGGGAGGTTGAGCGTGCTCCCGTTTCAGGACCGCTATTGCCGCCAGCGCAAGCTTCCCGAGGTGGGCAAGCTCGGCCAGGAGCGAATCGAAGCACGCCGCGCGGTGGTGCGCGGCGGTCCTGAAGCCTTGATCGAGCTCGCCTATCTCGAACGCGCCGGGGTCGCCCGGCTCGAGCTGCGCAGCGGCCCGCCTCGCGCTTGGCCTCACGGCGCCCAGTTCAGCCACGAAGGGCCAAGCCGCGTGGCGCTCGGCGCTTGGGGGGCGCTGCGGCAGATCCAGCAGGCTCTGATTTCCGACACCTCGGACGCCAGAGCAGAACCCCCTTCCCCGGACCCCAGAGACCCCTCGTGAAAGCCAATCGCTTCGTCCGCTCCCGACGTCTACGCAACGTAATCGATGCCGTGGGGAACACACCCCTGCTGCGTCTGAAGCGCGTCGCCAGCACCGCGCCCGATGTCGAGGTGTTCGTCAAGCTCGAGTTCTGCAACCCTGGGGGCTCTGTCAAGGACCGACCCGCCAAGCGCATGGTCGAGGACGCCATCGCCGACGGTCGGCTCACCGACGACAAGATCCTGATCGACGCGACCAGTGGGAACACCGGCGTGGCCTACTCGCTGATGGGTGCGGCCCTGGGCTTTCGCGTGAACCTCGTGATGCCGAAGAACGTCAGCAAGGCGCGCAAGGACATCACCCAGGCCTATGGAGCGGAGCTCATCCACTCCTCGCCCATGGAGGGCTCCGACGGTGCGATCCGACTGGTTCGGGAGTTGGTGGAGAGACACCCCGACAAGTATTTCTACCCCGATCAGTACTCGAATCCGTCGAACCCCCTCGCCCACTACCACGGTACCGGCACCGAGATCCTCGAGGTGCTCGGCGATCGCCTGAGTGTGTTCGTGACCGCGCTGGGCACCAGCGGTACCTGCATGGGCACCACGCGGCGCCTCAAGGATTTCGCGAAGGAGCCTGGCGGACGGGGCATTCGCTGCGTCGCCGTCGAGCCAGCGGAAGCCTTGCACGGCCTCGAAGGTCTGAAGCACATGGCGAGCAGCATCGTGCCGAACATCTACGACCCGTCGCTGCCGGACGAGATCATGCCCGTCGGCACCGAGGACGGCTGGGACATGGCCGAGCGAGTGGCTGCGGAGGAAGGCCTGTTCGTGGGCCACTCGACCGGAGCGAACATCTTCGCTGCCGTGAAGCTGGCAGAGCAACTGCAGGCCAGTCAGGGCGGAGGCTGCGTCGTGACCATCGCCTGCGACCGCAGCGACCGCTACTTCGCGCCCATGAAGTGGGAGAAGCGCTACGTCTGGTAGGCTGCACGCGCGACGCGAGCCAGGCCGAGGAACGAGGAGCCCATGAGCAAGCCCGAGTGGACCCAAGGAGATCTCACCTTCACCCGCGCCATCATCGCGCGCGTGGAGCGAGCCGCACGTGAAGCGTACGCGCGCGACGAGGAAGCGTGTGGCTACCTCGCTGGACCCTCGGACCGTCCCCGCTTCGCCGACGAAGCAGTGGAGCTGGAGAACCTGGCGAACAAGTACCACCAGGTGGATCCCGAGAATCACCCCCGGACCGGTCGCGAGTACTTCAAGATCAACGCGCTGAAGTTCGAGCGCGCGATCGAACAGGGACGCAGCGCGGGGCGACCCGTCAAGGTGTTCTTCCACTCTCACCTCGACTGCGGCGCCTACTTCTCGGAGGAGGACGCGGCGAGCATGACGATGGGCGCCGGAGAGGCGCCGACTCATGAACTCGCGTACCTGGTGACCGCCGTGGACCAGGGCGAAGTGACCGCGCATCGCCTGTTCGTCTGGGACGCGGCGAGCAAGAGCTTCGTGGAGGCTCCGTTCAGCATCGATGAAGGGTAGCCGGTCGCTCTTCTGCGGACTCGTCCTGGCCCTGGGGGTCTCCACGAGCGCGTCCCGAGCCGAGCTCGTGGATGATGTTTCCGCCTTGAAAACGTCCTGGGCGAAGACCAAGGCCCAGGGTTCGCTGCCGCCAAAGCTGCTCGAGCGTGGCGACCAGCTGCCGCTCAGCCTGCCCGAGCGCTTTCTGACGAAGCGAGAGGAATGCACCAGCGTGGTCGTGCTCAGCGCGCCGAGCGTGAGCTTCGTGTTGCGCCTGGTACCTGATCGCGGAGAGACACCTGAGGCGCCCGAACCCAGCGTCGCGGGGCTGGTGCAGCTCGTCCGCTGCGGCGAGCGCCGCGCGCAGCTCGGGCGGCTGGTGGTCGAGATGCGTTCGCCACGCGGAGTGTTCGAGGTGCTGTACGCCGCAGCGGACGCGCCTCTGCCCGCGGCGCGCCGCCTGCTCGACGCGCGAGATCCAGGACCGGTGGATGAAGCCCATCCCATCGGACCGCCAGCGCGCGCAGAGACCCTGACGGCTCGAGTCGCGGCCATCCGCGCCGCCGCGTGGCGCGAGGGCGCCACGGCACAGCAGCGGGTGGGGTTGACGGCGGACGGTCGCGGGACTGGCTTCAAGGATCTCGAGCTGGTTCCGGGTTGTTACCGCGTGGATGTGCTCTCCGCCCAGGCGCCCGAGGGCTGGCACAGCAGCGCAGACGTCGACGTCGACGTCCGCCGCTTGCCCGACGGAGCCCTCGTGGTGAGCGATCGCGGAGAGGCGCTGGACGGCCACGTGGAGCTGTGCACGGCGACCCTCGGACGGGTGCGGCTCGGGTACTCCGGCGGATTTCCACATGTCCCCCTGCTCGGCCTGGTGAGCCGCTTCGCGTTTCCTCGGGACTTCCCTCGCCACTGGACCGACGCGACCAAGAACCAGCTCGCGTTGCTCCTGCGCCAGAAGCGACTGCCAGCCACCAGCTTCGAGGACGCACGGCGGCGCCGGGAATGGCTCGGTGTGGCGGGCGTCACCCGCGCCACGCTGCCCACACGAGCCGGAGCGTGTTACACCGTCGTGGTGGCGGCTAGCTCCGGCGTACCCAGCGGCTTTGCCCTGGTCGCGCGCCAGGGCCGAATCCACGTGGAAAACCAGAGCAGCGCGCCGGGGCGCGCCACCTTCGTCAAGTTCTGCGCCAAGCAGAGCGGCCACGCGCGGCTCGAGGTGGAGGCCCAGGGCAGCGCGCTGATCTGGCGCATGATCGCCTACCACAGCGGCGAGCTCCCGCCGGGGGTCGAATGAGGGGGCTGCGGCTTCGCCATGCGCTTGCAGGTTGCTTGGGCGTGCTGGCGCTGCTCGTGGGTTGCGCCTCGCCTCCCCCCCCCGCGCACGGGCCCGAGCGACTGAAGCAAGGCGCTCCGCCGGATGGCAAGCCGTTGCTCGCAGCGGACGCCGCCCGTGCGACCGCAGAAGGCGCTGGCGAAACGCAGGTCATCGCCGTCGAAGCGGCCACACCTGGCGATCGAGTCAGCGGCACGCTCATCGTCCCGGCCGACCGCTGCGTGCTGCTCCTGGCCCGCGTGAGCGACAGCATCGATGACGTCGACCTGTTCGCCTACGCGGACGATGGCCGGGTGCTTGGAACCGACGAGCGCCCGGACAAGCAGCCAAGCCTCCTGGTGTGCCCCCCTCACCCGAAGCGCATCTACGTGGTCGCTCGCGTTGCCTCGGGGCACGGCTTGGTCGCGGTGGGCGGGCAGCTGGTGAGCCCGGAGAAGGCCGAAGTCGCCGCGCGGGCCCTTGGCCACCATCAGCCAACCCCGGAGACCAACGTCTGGAGCCATTTCGAGGCCGAGCTCGCCATCCACCGCGATGAACTCGGCAGCCCCTGGCGGGATCTGCGGCGCGCGGCGCTCCCTGTCGAGGTGAGCGCTCCCACGCTGGCCAGCCTGAGCTTCGAAGCCGGACAGTGTGTCGATGTGTTCGTGACCCCCTCTTCCGAGGTCTCCCACCTGGACGTGGCCTTGCTGGACGCGGACGGGCGCACGCTTGGTCGCGGCACGAGCCAGGGCCGCAACCGCAACCTGCAGGTCTGCGCCGGGCACCCCGCGGAGCTGACGCTCGAGGTTCGCCCGCACCTGGGACGCGGACTGGTCGCGCTCTTGATCTCTCAAGCCGCTGCCAGCGAACTCAACCCAGACACCGCGACCATTCGCTACCTAACGGAAACGAATCAGGAGCTCCCGGCAGCGATTGCGACCGCCAGCGGCCTAAGCAAGCGTCTCGGGCTCCCGCTGGGCAAGAAGCTCAGAGAGGGGTCGGCGCCGACTGGACACAGCACGAGTGTCGACATCGATCTCGGCGCCGGCTGCACACGCCTCGACTTGGTGCTGGGCAAGCCGGCACGCGGGGTGTCCGCAAAGCTGTGGAGCAGCGACGGACAGCTGGTCGCGGAGACGTCCGGTGACCCCAGCGCGCGCCTGTTCGCGTGCGGCAAGGCAGGAAGGTACCGCTTGGATGTCGAGGCAGCCGTGCGGCCAGGTCCGTTCGCGCTGTTCTCCAGCCCCGACCCCAAGGCCACGCTCCCGTTGCGCCAGGCGCCCCTCGCCGCGGGTCGTCTGCTGGGCTTGCTGACGAGTCGCGGCGTGACCCGCGGTCGACAGCTGGGTGGCGTGAAGTCCGTTCGGCTGAGCGAGACCCAGCTCGTGCGAGAGCAACTGGACGTGCCCCCCGGGCGCTGCCTGGACATTGGACTCGGAGCCAGCGCGGACATCGGATCCCTCGAGCTGACCCTGCATGGCCGCGGCGGCGAAGGCGCTGTCCCAGCCGTGCTCGGCGTCGCGCGCGGTCCACGAGCGGTCGCCGTGCGCCAGTGCAACCTCGAGGGGCACGGGCCGCTCCGGCTGGACCTCGAGTTGCTCTCTCGGGGGGGAGAGGGAGAGGCGCTGATTGGCTGGCAGGTGCTGTCACCGGAGCCTTGATGGGTGCACAGACGGCGACCGGGGACTGCTTCAGCCCCTCGGCACCACGCTCTACTGCGAGAGCGGCACGACCTGCCTGCGATCGGAGGTGGTCTGCACGCCGTTCCCATCCTCGAGCACCAGCTGAGGCCGAACGGAGACGACCCTCCACCTCGCCCACGGCAGACTCTGGACGTGCGGCTTGAGCAGGACGAAGCCCCCGCGCTTCGGCGGCTTCGGATAGGGCGGCTCGGGAATGACGTCCGACTTCTGAACGTCGTTCTCTCGATTGTCCGACATCCAGCGGACCCGGAACGCGCCGTCGTCGTGGAATCGCACGATGTGTGCGGAGAACCACTCGTCGCCGCGCCTCGCGACCACGCGTTCCTTGTAGCCGGGGTTGAAGCCCTTGGGAGCCGCTGGTTGCCCTGCAGCGGCGGCCGCCTTGTCGAACCCACGTCGAGCGTCGGCGAGCCTGAAGCGCTGATCGAGGTTCATGCGCGTGAGCTCGCTGGGGACGATGATTTTCCCGGCAGTAATGCTGCGCTCCTCCCCCCCGTAGTCCTCGACGCGATAACCCGCATCGAGACGCGACTTCACCCGGCAGCCCACCCACTGATGGCCCCGGAGTTCGCAGACGGCCAGTCGTCCAGCAGGCAGCGGGTCAGCTTCGCTCGGTGGGCTCGTGGTCTCCGAACCCGGCAGTCGATAGACGTCGGCAGCATCCACGCTGAGCAGCTCGCCGTCGCTGCGCTGCAGCTTGAGCGCGGGGGTGCCAGCGTTGTTCTCCAGCGCCAGCACCCGCGCCTCGAAGAACACTCCTGCACTGGGCTCCACCAGGACCTGATCACCGCGCTGCACCGCCGGAGCGGCGGCGATAGCGGGCCTCGGTGACGGCGGCGCGTCCTCGTTGCAGCGACACCCGGAGGCCGTTGCCAGCAGGCTCAGCGTCAACCACACGCCGCCGACATGACGCCGCAGCGCCCGTGACCTGCGGGCGGCTTCTGAGAGTGGGTTTCGAGAGGGGAGCATGCGGGGCTCTCAGCGTACAACGAGGCTCGGCGCGCTGGAGGCGAGTGGCGTTGGTACTCGAGGGTCGACGCCCAGAAGAAGCGAACGCCGGGTCCACGCAATCGACACACGCAATCGAGGGAGTGGGAAGCTGCAGGAAAATTGCGCCGGCTCGCCACATCTGAGTCGAAAAATGCCTTAGCAACGCCAGCCAAGTGGAGTATTAACCTCGGCTTGGGTGGTGAGGCGGCCTGGAGGGAGCGTGGGGGATCCTCGTGCTGCCCTCCGCCAAAGCCAGCGAGGGAGATGCCTCGTCTTGGGCGAGCCGAATCCACGAGGGCGTATCAACTGAGCTGAAAAAGCAAAGCGGAAGAGGAGCACTGAAAGATGATGAATCACCAGCCTGAGAGCATCCAAGCAGCGGGTGGCGGATACGGGCCCCCTCCCGGCGGAATGCCGCCCGGCGGCGGCATGGGCGCCCCCGGTGGTTATGGAGCTCCCCCGCCTGGAGGCGCTCCGATGGCTCCCCCCGGCGGCGGAATGATGCCCGGTGGTATGCCTGGCGGCGGCGGAATGGGCGGCGGAAACATCGAAGAGGTCAAGAAGACCGTCCAGACCTGGATGATCCTCTCGTTCGTCTCCATCATCTGTGGCTGCGGTATCCTGGCCATCGTCCCGATCTTGTTTGCCTTCCAGGCCAAGACGGCAGCGGAGCAAGGGAATGCTCAGCTCGCGCTGGACAAGATCAAGATCACCAAGATCTGCATCATCATCGGCTGGGTGTTGCTGGTCATCTCGATCATCCTGAACGTGGTGACCGCGGTCATCGCGAACGCCTGATCGGATCCAAGCCAGCACTGCGAGCCTCGAGACTCACGTCTCGGGGCTCGTGGCTTTTTGTGCCTGCACGAACTCGTTGTCAACGCAGAGAGCGTTGCCGCAAGGCAACGCTCTCTGACCGTTCACTACGGGCCATGGCTCAGGCGCACAGGATGGTGATGCTGTGCTCGTGGCCTACCGCCGTCGTGCTGGTGACGGTGACACTGCCGCCACCAGCGAGCGTCCCGAAGTCGGCCGCCGTCAGGGTCACCGAGTGGGTGTGCATGGAGCTACCCATGATGTCGTAGGTCTTGTCCGCTGCGGCATCGACGTCGGCCTGGCTGACCATCAGCACGTGGCCGTGGTTCGTCGCGAAGGTCACGCCGCAGCCCGTGCTGCCGGTCCCGCCGCTGCCCCCGGTGGCACCACCGGAGCCGCCGTTGCCCGTGCCGCCCGAGCCACCGTTGCCCGTGCCACCAGAGCCACCGTTGCCCGTGCCACCAGAGCCACCGTTGCCCGTGCCACCAGAGCCACCGTTGCCCGTGCCACCAGAGCCACCGTTGCCCGTGCC
>JAGQIY010000727.1 GCA_020430865.1 Myxococcales bacterium | reverse complement strand
CGATGTCGAAGCTGACGTCGTCGACGGCGACCAACCTGCCCAGCTCGGTGGAGAAGCTGGTCTCGAGGTGAGAGACTCTGAGCAAGGGCTCCGCCGTGGCGGCCTGCTTCGCGGGGTGGGCGCTCATAGGCTCTTCGGGTCCAGCGCGTCTTGCAGCGCGTCGGCGAACACGTTGAAGCAGAGCACGAGGCCGAACATCGCCACGGTGGCGGCGCCGATCTGCCAGTAGTAGCCGTTGATCAGCTCGGCGCGGCTCTGGTTGATCATCACGCCCCAGCTCGGCTCTCCCTGAACGCCGAGCCCGAGGTAGCTCAGGATCACCTCGCTCTTGATCGCCGCTACGAACAGCAACGCGAAGTAGACAAGCACCAGGTGCAGCGTGTTGGGCAGCACGTGGAGCAGCAGGATGCGCCCGTGGGAGTAGCCCATGGCCCGCGCCGCCTGGACGTAGTCGCTCTCTCTGAGCTTGAGCACCTCGCCGCGCACCACGCGGCATGGCCCCACCCAGAACGTCGCGCCGAAGGCGACGTAGACCACGATCAGCCCGCCTTCGAGCCAGCGGCTGACGGCGTAGCTCAGGGCGATCAGCAGGAGCAGGTTCGGGATCGACTGAATCGTGGAGTACAGCCAGACCACGAAGGTGTCGGTGCGCTTGCCGAAATAGCCGGCGACCGCGCCCATCAGCGACCCGACCAAGGAGCCTATCAGCGCGGAAACAAAGCCGACGTTGAACGCGACCTTGGTCGAGTACAGCATGCGCACCAAGATGCTGCGCCCCTGGCGGTCGGTGCCGAGCCAGAGCTTCCAGCTCTCGCCGCCTGGAGACTGGTAGTTCGTCCCGACGCGATCGGCGAAGTCGCTGCCGATGACACCGAGCGCGACCAGCACCGCGACCAACATGTAGACGCTGATGATGGCGAGGCACACCATCGCGAAGCGATCTCGCCGCAGCTTGAGGCTCGGGCGCGAGCGCCAGATGTCCTGAGCTCGGCGCACGAGCCGGTTCGTCGGCTCCTTGCTGGCCTCGGCGTTCAATCGAGCCTCACCCGGGGGTCGACGACAGCGTACAGCACGTCGTTCAGGATCGTGGTCAACACGAAGAGCACGGAGATCAGCAGGGTCAGCGCGCGGATCACCGGGAAGTCGGCGGACTCGATGGCCTCGAGCAGCTGTGCGCCCAGGCCCGGGATACCGAAGAAGCTCTCGAGCAGCAGCGAGCCGGTGACCAGGAACGGCAGCGAGATCATCACTCGGGTGACGATGGGGATGAGGGCGTTGCGCAGCACGTGCCGGGTGAGCACTCGCGTCGGTCCCGCGCCTTTGGCCATCGCTGTGGTGACATGGTCGCGCCCGATCTCCTCGACCAGCACCGAGCGATAGAAGCGCGTGTCGTAGCCGAGGCCGACGATCACCAGGACGATGATCGGCAGCACGAGGTACTGCCAGCGCTCACTCCAGCTGGCATCGTAGCCGTGGATCTGAAACGCCCGTAGCTGGAACGCCAGCAGGTACTGGCCCACCACGATGTAGACCAAGAAGCTGATGCTCATGCCCATCACTGCAAGCGCCATCAGGCCACGGTCGAGGAAGCGTTGACGGAAGGCCGCGGCGATCAGGCCAATGGAGATCGCCAAGAGCGAGGTGGCCACGAGCGCCGGCAGTGTCAGGCTCAGACTTGGGCCCACGCGCTGCCTGATGATGTCGGCCACGGGTTCCTTCGTCTTGTAGCTCTTGCCGAAGTCGAAGGTCACGGTCTGCTTCAGGTAGTCGAGGTACTGGCCGATCAGCGGCTTGTCGAGACCGTATTCCGCGCGGATCGTTGCCAGGTCTTGCTCGGTGGCGTTCTTGCCTGCCATCTGCAGGGCGGGATCGCCCCCCACGACGTTCAGTAGCAGGAACGTGGTCAGGGTCACGCCCAGGATGATCGGGATGCCGCCGAGCAGGCGGCGCAGGGTGAACGCCCACATCTAGACTGCGTCTCCCGCTG
>JAGQIY010000726.1 GCA_020430865.1 Myxococcales bacterium | reverse complement strand
GCGGCGTGTCACGGAACCCCTGAACGTCGATCCCCCGGCGCAACGTGTCCTTGAGCTTGCCGCGTACGATCTCCAGCTCTGCCGTCTGCGAGCGCCCCGCTGGCACGAAGTCGGAGACGTCCGCCAGACGTAGGCCGTCCAGGCCGACCAGGCGGTCTCCAGGCTTCACCCCGGCTGTTTCCGCGCGGCTCCTCTCGGCCACGCTCTTCACCAGCAAGCCAGCACCCGACGCCTTGAGGTCGAACTCTAGCCCCAGCAGCTCCGCCGCTCGCTGTCCCTCGCTCTCGAGTTCCCGAGTCACGGAGACGGGCACGTCGGACGGGAAGAAGTCGACGGCTACCCCCTCGATGCTCCCGGTGACCGGCGGCGCCCCCGAAGCACGGGGAGCGAACGCCGCGACGACACGACCCCTGAAGGTGGTGTGTGCTCCCTTCGCGCCGCGCCCTGCGAACTCGGCCAGCGTCGCGTCGTCCAGCACGACGGAGATGCGGTTACGCGAGCTGCTACTGGCAGCGATGACGATCTCCACGTCCTCTTCCACCGGCTCCCCGGGGCGGTGCAACGAGCCCTGAAATGAGATGGTCGCGGGCTTCCCCTCCGGGAAGTTGGTGCCGACGACCTCCAGCTCGTCGCCACTCGAGAGCTCTCGCGGCCCCGCGCCCACCACGTTCAGCAGGCTCGGTCGTTCGCTCTGCCCGTTGCATCCGAGCAGCAGCGTGAGCAGGCAAAGCCAGCTCAGCGCGATCGCCAGCAGACGGGTTCGGGGCATCGCGACCGGTATACCGAGACTCCTCCAGGTGGGCGAAAAAACGCCCGATTTCCCTGCCATCTGGCGCCTGGCGCAGGAGCGTTGCTCAGCCACCTCGCGAGGTCTCGGCAGACCGCCCGTTTCTTGGCCCGTACGTTCGGCTTCCGCCACACCCATCGCATGCGAGAGACGAGCCCCGAGAGCGAATCGCAAGCCACGTGGCGGGAGCTGCTGCAGACCATCCGAGGTCGACAGACCGAGCTGATGCGTCAGCGGCCTTGGCGCGACTCGGGCCTGGTCCCGAACCCAAGCGGGAGATCAGGACAGCTCGACGCCGTGGAGACCCGCCTGGGCCATGCTCTGCCACCGAGCTATCGCGCGTTCCTCTCGGACCACGATGGTTGGCCACGCTTCTACGAAGGCGCCGCCCTGCTGGGATCCAAAGACCTCGGGCGCGAGAAGCACCTCGACCTCGTCGCGCAGACCTTCGAGAGCTGCTTCCCCCCCAGCGAGAACGCCGTGGCGAAGGCGTCGAGCAAGCCGCGTTTGCTTCCGTTCGGCATCGACTCCGCCGGCACCACCCTCTTCGCCTTCGACCTCGACAGCCAGCGTGACGACGGTGAGTGCGAGGTCGTTGCGTGGCTCAACGAGGTGGGGGTGCGACGCTCGGATTTCAGCAGCTTCCTGCGTCTCGTGCTGGAGCTGTGCGAGGCAGAGCTGGCAGAGCTGCGCCGCGAGCGCCGAGCCACCGAGGTGGAGGAAAGCGACTCCTCCGAGCTGCTCGCCGTCGCCGCAATCGCGTGAGCCGAGCGCATGGCGCCTTGACGCTATGCGGCACATGCGCTTCTATTGATCGAGGCCAGCATGGCGTATCGGGCCGCGTTTGGTGGCCGCGATGACTGCTTGAAGCCTACCCTGGGGTATCCGTGTCGGAAGACGTTATCTCTTCGGAACAGTCGGCTCAGCCTGTCGAAGGCGAGTCCATGGAACGGCGCATCATCAAGCGCTACTCCAACCGCAAGCTCTACGACACGAAGGACAGTCGGTACGTCACGCTCCTGCAGATCGCGGACATGGTGCGTGCGGGGGAAGACGTACAGATCATCGACAACGCTACCAAGGAAGACAAAACCGACGTCACCCTGGCGCTCATCATCTCCGAGGAGCTGAAGGCGAAGCCGCGCGGGATCCCGCTGACCACGCTGAAAGCGCTGATTCGAAATCGCGGAGAGAAGCTGCTGACGACGCTCCGGGAGGGACCGATCGGCCGCTTGATGCCCAAGGAGCAGGTCCCGGCGACGCCCGCGGAACCCGACCAGATCGTGGTGGAGCAAGTCCCGGCCGAGCCCGAGGGCGGCCTGGAAGAGAAGGAAGACGACGTGAGCGACTCCAAAGACGCCAAGGGCCTAACGCGAGTGATCCAGACTTCGCGCGCCACGCTGGAGCAGTGGCAAGCCGCGATCGACGAGCGTATCAACACGGTTTTGCCCGACTTTTCTCCGCTCAAGGACCTCAAGAGCCAGCTCTCCAAGCTGAACGAACGACTCGATAGAATCGAAGCTCGCCTGGACTCGATCGAGAACAAGCCACAGGAATAACCGAGCGGCGCCCCGGGTTGCCGCCCTGTACCCGATGGCACAAGTGACCCCCACCCGCGGCGGACTGTCTGCGGCAGAATTCGAAGAGGAGGCGATCAGCCACCTCAAGTCGATGTATGCCGTGGCAACTCGCCTCACCCGTAGTCGGACCGAGGCTGAAGACCTGGTCCAAGACACCTTCGTGAAGGCGATGCGAGCTCGACATCAGTTCGAGCCTGGCACCAACATGAAGGCCTGGTTGCTGCGGATCCAGACCAACACCTTCATCAACCGTTACCGCCGCGGGGGCCTCGAGCGCGCGGTCTTGGACGGTCCGGACGCCGATCCGCTCAGCGATGGCTGGATCAGCGCGGCGAGCCTGCGGGGGATGCGCGATCCCGAAGGCACGGCGCTGCGCCCGGTGCTGGAGGCCGAGATTCGCCGCGCCGTCGATGGCCTGCCCGAAGAGTTCAGGCTCGCCGTGGTGCTCGCCGACGTCGAAGGTCTCGGTTACAAGGAGATAGCCGAAGTGATGGGCTGTCCCATTGGAACCGTGATGAGCCGCCTGCACCGCGGGCGCCGACTCTTGAAGGCCGAGCTGCTGGAGCAAGCCCGAGAAATGGGCATCGTCGGCCCGGAAACCGAGGTCGGTTCCAAGCGCAATGGCGCCGAGCCCGTCAACCTCGACGCCTACCGCGAGAGAAAGCGGGGTGTGGGATGAGTAACGCCGCACGTCGGATCGAGCCGCTGGTCGACCCTTACGTCGATGGTGAGCTGCCGCCCGAGAAGATGGTGGAAGTCGAGCAGCTGATGCTCGACTCCGAGGAGTGCCGCGAGCAAGTCCTGCTCAGCCAGGCGCTCAAGGAGAGCATGCGCCACGCCCTGGCTGACGAAGAGCCCAGCGCGTCGTTCGAAGCACGCCTGCGAGGAGCTCTCCACGCGGAAAGGCAACGCGAGGAGGCCTTGGAAGGCCACGGCCACGGTCGCGTCCTGCCCTGGAAGTACATCCTGCCGATCGCCGCGGCCGCCGGCTTCACCCTGGTGCTGGGTGCCAGCGGAGACCACCCGCAGTCCAAGCCGACCAGCAGCGCTCAGGCGAACGTGATGTCCAACAGCCAGCCAACGCCGCTCACGGTGGACGCGCTGGTAGACGAACTGGTGAGCCATCACGCGGCGCCGCCTCCGGAACCCGAG
>JAGQIY010000725.1 GCA_020430865.1 Myxococcales bacterium | reverse complement strand
CCCCAGGGAAACGCCTCCTGGACACGTCGCCACTCCGCAGACGCCAGCCAAGACCCAGCGGGCGAGGAGGCAGACCCGTGACAACGTCCCTGCCTCTGGCGACGATGACGAGCTGGTCTGGGTGGATCCCGCGACGCTCACCCCCGAACAAATCGCGGAGCGGCGCGCCCGGAGGTTGCGTATGGCCGCCGATGGGCACCGTGAGTACTACCGCTACCCGCCGGGCTCGCGGCCGCTGTCCGAGAACGAGGACCTGCTGCTGCGCGACCACGTCGAGCCGGAGATCCGCAAGCTCAAACGCAGCCAAGACGGCGAGCCCGGCGAGGTACGCCTCGAGCTGTGGCAGAACAAGCTGTTCCTGCGAGCAGGAGACACCGCCTCGTTCCGGGTGAAAGCCAGCACCAGCAAGGGTCCAGTCGCCGTCAACGTCGTCGAGGCCAGCCTGCTGACGCTGCCCGACGAGAGCAAGGCGCCACGGGACCTCGGCCCGTTGAACGTGCTCGACGACGGCAGTCCACCAGACGAGATCTCCGGCGACGGCGTACCAAGCGGCGGCTTCGTCGCAAGCGAGAGCCGTCTTGGCGAGTACCGAGGCAACCTGCGCGTCCTGCTGAAGCTGGAGTCCGGAGGCGAACAGGGCAACGCGACCTTCCAGTTCGTCTACACCGGCTCCGAGCCGGGCCGTTTCACTGGGGAAGTGAACGAGGGGGTCGAGGACGGCTCCCTGGTCGTGTACTTCGGACTCCAACTCCAGCGCGCCGGTCGCTACGAGGTGCGCGCGCGACTGTACGACGGCACGGATCGACCGATCGCCCTGCTCAGCTTCAACCAGGAACTGGAGGCAGGGAAGGCCAAGGCCCGGCTGCTGGCGTTCGGCAAGCTGCTGCGGGACGAGGGAGCGGAGGGTCCCTACACCATTCGGGACATCGAAGGCTGGCGGCTCTTGAGCGGCACCTACCCGGATCGCGAGATGATGCAGCCGCCGGAGGACTACGTCACCAAGGGCTACGCCCTCGAGGAGTTCTCCGACGCCGAGTATCACGATCCCCAGGCCGAGGCGATGATCGAGCACCTCGAGAATCAGGCCAAGGCGCCGCGCCCGGCAGCGAGCGACTGAACCAGCTCGAGGGTCGCGCCTGCGCGGAACGCTAGTTGCCTAGCGCCTTGACCAACGCCTGGGCTTCGGACTGACGGTAGCCGCCGAAGCGCCCGCTGGCGAACGGCTCGAGCGCCTGCTTGGCCTCGGCGGTCCTGCCCAGTCGCACCAGGCAGAGGGCTCGGTTGTACTGCGCCTCGGCAGCGAATCTGCCGCGCGGAAATTCCTGGAGGTAGCGCTCCCAGAGCGTGAGGGCTCGAGCGTAGTCGTGCGCGCCGAAGTGTGCCTGGTGAGCCTCCAGGTAGCGACGATGCGAGGGATCCGACGCCGCAGGCGCCGCCGCGCTGGCCGAAGCGCTCGTGGCGACAGCCGCTCCGGGTGCGGCCGTCGGCGTCGTCCCAACGTCCCCCGTGGCACGCGGTGCTGCGGCGGACGGTTTGGGTTTCGCAGCGACATTCGGCGGCTCGAGCGCGCCTTGCGCCTCGTCTGCGCCGAGCTGCCCCGGAGCATCGTCACCCTCGATGCTCGCCTGCTCGCCCAGCTCTGGCTCAGCCTCGGGATCGACCTCCTCCGGGGGCGGTACGGGGTCGGGCTCGGTCGGCGTCGCGCTCACCAGGGGCGCTCGCTGAGATTTCTTCGGCTCCTCCGGGCTCGATGGCCCCACGGACTCCCCGGCAAACACTCCGACCACGCGCTCGATCGCGCGCGGCAACGCGCCGCTGATCTGCGCTGCCGCGGCCCCGGCCACGAACACCGCGACCAGCGGGATGCCGAAGGCAATGCGGCTGCGGCGCTTGCGCTTCGCGGCGTGGAGACCCAGCATGATCCGCGCGCGCGTCAGATCGCTGCCCTGCGTCTCTTCGCCCTCGTCGCGCAGCGCCTGAGTAGCCTGCTTCAGCAAGTCGTCAGTCATGGCCCCCCCCGGGGTGAAGCGGCTGCAGCATCTCGCGCAGCTTCTTCTTGGCGTGGAACAGGCGCGTCCGCACCGTGCCTTCTGGAGCGCCGACGATCTCGGCGACCTCACGACTCGTGCGCTCTTCGACCTCGCACAGCACGAAGGCAACCCGCTGATCCAGCGGCAGCTCGTCGAGAGCACGGCTCAGGAGCGCTGCAAGCTCACGACGTCGGGCGTCGCGCTCGGGGTCTCCAGAGTCGTGCCGAGGTTCGCGGTGCATGCGCTCGAGCGCGGCCCGGCGCCGCACGGCGGAGCGCACATGATGGCGGGCGTGGTTCACCGCGATGCTGATCAGAAAGGTGCGCAGCGACGACTCCCCGCGGTAGTTACGCATGGCCCTGGGCAGGCTCACGAACACCTCGTGAACCAGGTCCTCGGCGGAGCTCGCATCGCCGACCAGTCGAGTCGCAAAGGCGCGCACCGCCTGGTGATGGAGGTCGTACACCTCCCCCACGGCCGCGGGTTCGCCTCGCACGAGGCGCTCCACCAACGGATCATCACCCGCAGTTTGGACGAGACGCAGACTCACGTTGGACCAACTCATGCGGGCAGGTCTGAGTACCCGCCCCGCCCAAGAGTGTTCAATCGCCGGAAGAAAAACCGAAGAGGTCACGCCACGTCCCACGAAGTCGTTTGATTTTCAACACTTTTGCGCGCGCCGACTCAGAAGAAGGCGAGCCCGAAGTGGCTCTCGGCGGTCGCCTGCTTGAGTTCGGAGGTCCTCACCCCCAACCCTCCGAAGATCGACACGGTGTGCTCGATGACTTCGATCCCTCCCAGCAGACGACCCCGCTCGATGGGGGTTATCGGACCATCGAGCTGCTCTTGCTCCGACGAGTAGCCGGCCTCCAGCGCCCCGAACACTCGCTCGTAGCGCGCCTTGAGGCCGAAGTTGACTCCCCACTCCAGCAGCTGGTCGCCCGACACGTCCGCGCCAAAGAAAGGCAGCGAGTACACCGGTCCGACCTCGAACGCGACCCCGGCGTTCATTCGTTTCCCCGAGGCAACCCAAAGGGTCGGTTGAATGCGCCCGTTCTTGGCGATGCTCACGAGACCAATCGAGGTTCCTTCGACCTCGCCGGCGACGTTCACCAGACCGATCTGAGTGCCTCTGAGCGAGCTCCCCCCCACGTTCACCAGACCGACCTGAGCGCCCTCGATGGGACCGTAGGTCGTGTTGACGATTCCCGCTTGAAACCCGTCGAGCTTGCCCAGGCTCAGGTTGAGCAGGCCCGCAGCCTGAAAGCCCTCGACGCCATCCGCGACGTTCGCCACGCCCGCCGCTTGTCCGCCCTCCAGCGCGCCTCCGACGTAGTTTGCGGCACCGGCGACCTGCACGCCCTCCAGCGAGCGCCCGCCATAGTTCACAGCGCCGGCCGCCTGCACTCCGTCCACGTCGCTGGTCGCGAAGTTCACGGCGCCTGCGCCTTGCACGCCCTCGACCTTGCCGAGCGCCCCGCTGACCGCCCCTGCGACCTGCACTCCGTACATCGGCCCCCGACTCAGGTCCACTGCGCCCGCGACCTGCGCGCCCTCGACGTGTCGTCCCATGGCAACGACCCCCGCGACCTGGGCACCCTCGAGACGCTCGGCGTAGCCGAAGATCCCCGAGAGCTGGGCTCCCTGTGCCCGCTCGTCGTTGCGAGTCACGAAGACGTTGAACGCCAGCGCCTTGGTCTCGCCGATGCGGCTGTAGAACGCGCCCAGTTCCAGACTGACGCTGAGTCGCTCGCTCCTCGGATCCAGCGCGATTGGATGCGCGAGGGAGAGGTGCAAGAAGCCGCCGTCTCTCAGCGGGCGCCTGGGATGCCACTCGGCCTCCTCTTCAGCGTCCTGATCGATGTCTTTCTTTGCGGATTTTTTCTGAGGCTCCGCGACGGGCTCCGGCGGCTTGCCCGCTGGTGGTGGCGGAGGTGGTGTCGCTGCCGCTCGGCGCGCAGCCTCGGCTTCTCGCGCCTTCGCCAGCTCCTCGAGCAGCT
>JAGQIY010000066.1 GCA_020430865.1 Myxococcales bacterium | reverse complement strand
CGAGTCGAAGAACTGCGGCAGCTCCGAGCCGTTCTCGCGCGTGTGCCCGCGCAGCAGCGAAGCGGGCGTCCGATTCGCGACGTACACGTCCAGAGGCACATCGTCCTTGCATGCGTCGAGACACTCGGTCTGGGTGGCGATCGCGTCACTCGAGGTGTCTCCAGCCGCCGTCAGGCAGGTGGCCTCACAGGACTCCCGCGTCGTCGCGTCGACACCCAGACCACGGGAGTCGAAGCCCAGGGAGTTCGCGGACACCGGGACGCTGCCCGAACGCGTGATGAACGGTCGCGGGTCGTTCGACTCCACGTCATCGTAGTAGCGCAGGAGCTCGATGGACGCCGCGTTGCGGAACGACACCAGGAAGGACGGCCGCGAGGAAGCGAAGAGCCGTGACCCCAGCGGCTCGGGGTTGTTGACGACACCCACGGCGCCCGAGGGCATGCCGTCCACCACGAACTCGAGCTGAGGCCCCTGCTCCCAGGAATTGACGAACAGGGACGCGCGCCCGGAGCTCTGGTGAGTGACGACGATGGCCTCGGCGTCAGGCGTTGCAGCGATTCCGTACGGTTCCGGGGGCATGCGCAGATCCCGGGTATTCTCCGCGTCGGAGTCGTCGCCCCTCCGGTGGTCGTCGTCGCACGCGCCATCGTTGCCCGCTTGGCCGCAGTCGAACTCGGCGCCGACGGCGTCGAGGTAGTGAAGCGTCGCGTCGCCACGCACTGGCACGAAGACCCGCAGTCCTTGCCGAGTGGCACAGTAGCCCGCGTAGCTCGCGCCCATGTCGGCGCCCGCTTGCGTTTCCAGCCAGGGGCGGCATTGCCCGCTCGAGCAAGTTCCCTGGGGATCATCCATGGACGCCGTACAGCCCACGAACTCCCGCTCGCTGGTGCTGGGATCATCCCCGTCGTCCCACTCCTCCCGAACCAACACGTCCGTCGCGAAAGCGCCGATGCCGATGCTCTGTTCGAGGAGATTGCCACCAGACGGTGGACGGGAAGGGTTGATCGCCTTGCAGCGCCCTGGGGCCAGATGCAGTTCCGCGGCCGACTTCAGGCCAAGACCACCGCACTCAGGGTCGGAGGACGTGTCCACCGCAAGCTTGCGCAGCGCCGGCAGGTCGAACACTTGGAACGAGCCCGCGTTGAACTGCAGATCGAAGTCGCTGTTGGCAACGAGGAGCTGGTTCCTGTCAGGCGTGACCGCGACGCCCACAGGGAAGTAGATCCGATCGAGCGGAGGCTCGGGGCCGTCACCAGGTGCAAAGCAGCCTTGGGCTCCCAGGAGCAGCAAGCAGGTAAGAAGACGTCGCATGTGTAGTGGCTTGGCTCCCCGCGCGCCCAACCGTGGCAGGCTACCGCGCCCGGCGAGCCAGGCTTCGGTGCGGGCGAACTTCAGGGCTGTTCAGCTGGCAGGCCTCATAGCGAATTGTGAGCCGGGTTTCACTAAGGAAGTCGGGTCGATGCTCCTGCCGGAGCGGGCCCGGGAGGCTACGCCTTGACCCCGAGACCTGCGCGGGTCAAGCGCGAGTTCTCCGTGGTCACTGCTCAGCCGCTACGAGCCATCGCCCCGCTCGGTGGTTTCGCGCCCACGACAGGCAAAAAGCCTACAAAACGCCTGCACCCGCCTGGATCGGGCGGGTGCTCTCGAGAGGACGGCCGGCTCACTCGCGTCTCGGTGGTGGCTCAGCGGTCGCGGCGCTGGTGGTTCAGTCCAGCGGGGCGCTGCGGTGATGCGCAACCGAGGTTGCTCCCGCGGCGACGCCGCGCTGGGTCAATGAGCGTCAGGCGATATCCAAGATGATCACTCCACGCTCGGGCTTTTCTTCTTCACGCTCCACCTTCG
>JAGQIY010000724.1 GCA_020430865.1 Myxococcales bacterium | reverse complement strand
TGCGAGCGCGTCCAGTTCGGCAACTCGGATCTGACCGAGGTCAACCTGAGCGGGGTGGAGTTCAGGGAGGGGATCAGCTTCTACGGCGCGGCTCTGGACGGCGCGAACCTCGAGGGTAGCCGGGGGGACGTGATGAACTTCGTACAGGCCAGCTTGGTCGGCGCCAACCTCAAGCGCCTGGGGGCGCGCGAGGGCGTCTTCGTCGAGGCGGATCTCTCGAGCGCCGACTTGAGCGAGGCCGACCTCGAACGCGCGGTGCTGCAGGACGCGATCTGCGTGGGCACTCGGTTCCGCGGGGCAAAGCTGACGTACGCGGACTTCTCGCGCTCCGACCTTTGCCAGGCGGACCTCAGCGACGCGCTGATGTTTCGCACCCGATTTCACGACATCAAGGAGCAGGACACGGTCTGGGGTAACCGCAGCATCGCGCTCGGGGACGATCCAGCGCTGCGTCGTGCGGAGAACTGGAAGCCCACCTACTGAGGACGGCGGAGGCAGCATGAGTCAGGCAACACTCGAAACTGAGCGGCGCTACCTGGGCTGGAGTGGCCGGGTGATCGCGCGGGAGACCGCGGCGACGGCGGATGTGGGTCAAGCCCGGATCAGTGTCGCGGGACCGGAGGGAAAGGTGATCGCGCGCCGGGCGCTGAGCTGTCTCGTGGAACCCCGAGCCGGGGATCAGGTACTGGTCGCGAGCCAGGGGCTCCAGCACTACGTGCTGGCGGTGCTGGAGCGCGCCTCGACCCAGCCGGTCGAGCTCGCGGTGGAGCAAGACCTCGTCGTCACCTCCAGGGCCGGAGCGCTGGAGCTGCGCGCGCGCAGAGTGGACGTGGAAGCCGGTGAGACCGAGGTGCGAACCGCGCGTTTCAGCCTCACGGCGGCCAGGGCCGAGGCCTTCACTCAGGCGCTCAGCTGGTTCGGCGGCCTGGCAGAGCTGAACGCCCGAAAGCTGCGCACGATCGCCGAGGTCGCCGAGTCGGTCGTGGACCGGGTCAGCCAGAGCTTTGGCCGAGTCTACCGCAAGGTGGAGGACTTCGAGCAGGTGCAGGCCGGCCGCATCGATCAGCGCGCCGAGCTGATGAATCTACGCGGAAAGAACGCAATGCTGACCGCCGAGCAGCTGGTGAAGCTCGACGCCGACCAGGTGCATCTCGGGTAGGGGAGCCGGAGAATGTTCGCGAACTGTTCAATGGGAGGACAGGCCATCGCCAGTCCAGACACCTGCAACACTCCGTCGGGCAGCGGGGTGACGCCCGTTGCCTATGCCAACACTGCCACCCAGGCCACGGCTGTCCCGATGGTTCCCAACGTGATCCTGGTGGGCGGGATGGCCCACAACCTGAACAGCGCGCCACCGACGACCAACGGCGACGAGGCGGGCACGGCGACGGGAGTTGCGTCGGGTACGGTGATGGGGCCGAGCCGTCACGTGAAGGGTTCGATGAAGGTCTTCATCGGCGGCGGCCTCGCGACGCGTCTGACCGACTCCACGATGCAGAACTCGACGAATTCCAGCGGGGCCTCGCTCTCGCCGAGTCAGACCAAGGTCCTGATACTGTCGTGAGCAGCTTCGCGCAGCCGGATGGGAGCGAAGTCGTGTTCGAGGTCGAGGGGCGGGGGCCCCTCGTGGTGCTGGTGCACGGGCTGGGCTCGAGTCGCAGGCGCTGGGACCGGCAAGTGCCTGCACTCGTTTCCGCGGGGTTCACCGTCGCCCGGCTGGACCTGCGGGGCTTCGGCGACTCGAAGAGCGGCGTACTGCGCCACGGCATGTCCGAGTTCGTGAGCGACGTGCGTGGCTTCATCGAGCAGCTGAGCGCGCGACCTCGGGACGCCGAAGGGGACCGTCGGGACGTCGGGGGCGAGCGCCAGCGCCCGCGCTTGCACCTGGTGGGTCACTCGTTGGGCGGAATGATCTGTCAGCTGATCGCTCTGGAGCTGGGGGAGCGTCTAGCGAGCCTCGCGCTGG
>JAGQIY010000723.1 GCA_020430865.1 Myxococcales bacterium | reverse complement strand
TGACGTTGCCGCGCGGCAGCCAATAGCACGACTCCGTTGAGGGTCGCCACGCCGAACAGCGCGAGGAAGCCCACCGCTGCGCTGATGGATAGATCCAGATCTCGCAACGCCAGCGCGAATACACCACCGGTCGCCGCTGCCGGCACGTTGATGAAGATCAGCAGTGCGGGCCGCACCGAGCCGAACGCCAGGTACAGCAAGACCAGGATCGCGAGCAGGGTGGCGGGGACGATCAGCGCCAGTCGCTGCGTGGCTCGCGCGAGATTCTCGTACTCACCGCCGTACTCCACGTAGTAGCCGGGCGGGAGCTTCACCTGACGTACACGCTGCTGGAGTTCCTGAACGAAGCCGGCCAGGTCCCGCCCGCGCACGTTGGCTTCGATCACGACGCGACGACGAGCTTGTTCTCTGCTGACCTGTGCGGGGCCACTCTGTTCGCGGATGTCGACGACGTCGCCCAGCATCACGGAACGTCCGTCCTCGAGCGGCATGCGCAATCGGCTGAGCGGAAATGGATCCGCGGAGGGGGCGTTCGCCATGCGCACGACCACGTCGAAGCGCTTCTCTCCGTCCAAGAGCTTGCCCACGGGTGTGCCCATACGCAGCGTCTCGACGAACCGTTCGACTTCGTCGGGCCTCACGCCCAGCCTGCTCATCTTCGTGCTGTTCGGACGCATGGTGACCATGCGTAGACCGCTGATGGGTTCCACCCGGACGTCTGCGGCGCCCGGCGTGGAAGAGATCACCGCACTCATCTGGGCCGCGAGTTGCCGCAACACGACGAGGTCATCTCCGAAGATCTTCACGCCCACGTCGGAGCGTACGCCGCCGATCAACTCATCCACGCGCATCTCGATGGGCTGCGTGAACCCGAAGGCTGCTCCTGGTAGAGCCTCCCGCAATGCTGGCTCGAACGCGGTGGCAAAGCCAGCGGCGCTGTCTGCCGTCGTCCACTCCTTCCGGGGCTTCAGCATGACCAAGACGTCGCTCTGCTCGACACCCATCACGTCCGTGGCGACGTCCGGGCTGCCGGTCCTGGAGACGACACGCTCAACCTCGGGGAAACGCGCCAAGGTCTGCTCCACGGTGGTGGTGCCGCGCACGGCCTCCGCCAGGGAAACGCTCGGGGGCCGCGTGATCTGGATCGCCAGATCGCCTTCCTCGAGTCTCGGCACGAACTCCGCGCCGCGGGTGCTCGCCACGACGCCGCCAGCGACGAGCAGCACTCCGAGCGCCGCGGCCATCAGCTTCCAGCGCGGGGTCACGAACTTCGCGACGGGGGCATAGGCGGCGCTCAGCTTGCGTGCCAGCCAGGGGTCTCGCTCATGCGCGCGCTTGAGCACCAGACCTCCGATGGCCGGGACCCAGGTGAACGTCAGGATCAGCGCAGTGCCGATGGCGAAGAGGACGGTCAACGCCATGGGACGGAACATCTTGCCCTCGACGCCCTCGAGCAGCAGTACCGGCACGTACACGATGGCGATGATGAGGACCGCCATGGTCACGGGTCTGCCCACTTCCCCCGCAACCGCGCCCATGGCTGCGCGGCCGGTCAGCTTCCGCGCAGCCATGGCAGCCAGCGCGCCCTCGACGACGACGACGGCGCCGTCGACCACCAGTCCGAAGTCGATGGCTCCCAGGCTCAGCAGGTTTCCACTGACGCCGGTGGCGTGCATCAACGCGAACGCGCCCAGCATGCTGAGCGGGATCACACTGGCGACGAGCAGCCCAGCCCGGATGTCTCCCAGCATCAGCAGGAGCACGAGCGCGACCACCACACCACCCTCCAGCAAGCTCTTCTTCACCGTGCCAAGTACGTCATCGACGAACGCGGCGCGGTCGTAGAAGGGCTGGAGCTGGACGCCTTCTGGCAACGTCGGTTCGATTTCCGCCAGGCGCTGCTTGACGCGGGCGACGACGTCGTGGGCGTTGCCTCCCGCGACCATCTGCACCATGGCGTAGACGGTCTCGCCCTGCCCGTCTGCCGTCGCCGCGCTGAAGCGAGGCGCGGCTCCATCGGCTACGTCAGCGACGTCCGAGACCAAGACTGGCGTGCCGCCCTCGCCTGGCGCCTTGACCACCAGCCGAGCGACGTCCGAGGGCTTGCGGAACGAGCCATCCAGACGCACGAACGTGCCCTCTTCACGGCGCTCGATCGACCCCGCGCTGACGTTCTGACCGCCAGCGAGCACTGCGTCTTGCACCTGGCGTGGTGAGAGCCCGACCGTGAACAGATCAGGTTCGCGCAGCCGCACTTCGATCTGGCGTTCGTCGCCTCCCCAGGGGTTGACCTCCACCACCCCGGGAACCGACCGCAAGCGGTAGGCAATGTCCCACTCGAGCAGTGTTCTAATTTCCGCAGGGGAATGGCCGGGCCAGCTGATGGTGAAGTGGTAGACTTCCCCGAGGCCGGTGGTCAGCGGACCCAGCTCCGGGCGACCCGCGCTCATCGGGATCGACTCTCGGGCCGCAGAGAGGCGCTGAGCAACCAGCTGACGCGCCTTCTCCACATCCATGCTGTCCTCGAACACCAGGGTCACCGCGCTCACACCAGCTCGGGAGACCGAGCGCACCCGCTCGACTCCAGGGATCCCCGTCATCGCCAGCTCTACGGGTTGAGTGACCAGGCGTTCGACCTCCACCGGCGACAGGCCGGGCGCCGATGTCAGAACCTGAACCTGGACGTTGGTGACGTCAGGGACCGCGTCGATCGGCAATCGATCGTAGCTGCGGATGCCTACCACTAGCAGGACCACCACCCCGAGGATCGCCAGGAGAGGGTTGTCTATGACGAAGCGTGCCGCTCTTCCGATCATGCTCACTCCATGCTCGAGCGCATCCACTCGCCCTTGAGTAGGATGGCGCCGCGGACCGCGACCCGGCGTTTCTCGTCGGGCCCCTTCTCGAGGAAGGCGGTCGTTTCCGTGAAGTGGTCGACGACCACGGGTTCCAGCTCGAACTCGCCGGGCATCGTGCCCTCGAGGAACACGACCGGAGTGCCGTCCAGTTCGACGACCGCGTCTCGCGGGAGCGCGAGCTGCTTCGCGCCTCCGTTCGCCTTGAACAGTCGTACGTCCAGGGTCTGGCCGGCGATCGTGAGCGCGCAGTCGATTGGCGCGAGACGCACGGAGACGGAGTGTCGGCGAGGATCGACCTCGGTGCCCCGTACGACGACCCTGGCCTCACAGGTTTTGCCGTTGGGAAACACCAGCTTCGCCTGATCGCCGCTGGCGACGCGGTCGGCGTCGCGCTCCAGCACCTCTGCCTTCACCAGCAGCTTGGTGGTGTCGACGATACGGAACACGCGTGCGCCTCCCTCCACCCGCGCGCCGAGGTCCACGCCGCGATGAGTGATGACGCCGGCTATGGGGGCGCGCACCTGGACGCGTGCGCCCGTGGCGCCATACGCGGATAGCAGCAGGCGCGCGGCTCGTTCCTCCGCCTTCAGGCCGGCCAGCTCCGCCTGAGCCTGTTCGAAGTCCGCCTGAGTCGTGGCCTTCTGGGCGATCAGCTTCTGCTCGCGCTGCAGCGCCCGCTCGGCTCGAGTGCGCTGGGAGCGTGCCTTCGCGAGCTCTCCCGCCACCCGGGCGGCATCCGGTGCGTTGAGCTCCGCGAGCACCTGTCCTCGCTCGACCCGGTCCCCCTCGCGCACCAGGACCCTGGTCACGCTGGACGAAACCAGCGCACCGACGTCTGCCGCGCCGTCGAGATCCGGCTCGACCATTCCCGTCGCGCGGATCTCGTCCGCCGGGTTGCGTCGTTCGATGCGCTCGAGGGTGATGCGCTCGCTCTCGATCAGACGCGGATCGACGCGAACCCTTCGCGAGGGCTGCTCCGTCGGCGCAGCCGCCGGCTCCTCGGTTGCCGCGTCATCTCGACCGCACGCCCCCGTCAGCGACGCGAGCAGGAGGACTATCGAGGTTGGCTTGCTGTACTTCATTTCGCCTCTGCGCGCGCGTACTGGGGCAGCCCGAACTGGGCGCCCGGCAGGCGGCCGGTGATGGCAAGGAGTTTGAGCTCGGTTGCTCGCGCGTCCGCCGCCGCGAGGAGCCAGCGTTCCTTGGCGTCCAGCAGGTTCAGCCGCGCGACGTTCACTTCCTGAATCGTGGATTTCCCTGAGGAATATTTTAGTAGAGCTTCGCTCAGAGCGACCCGAGCCGGCTCGATGGCATCTCGCGCCAGCGCATCTCGAGTTCGCCGAGCGTGCTTGCGCTCGTGCAGGAGCAAGTGGACCTCACGACGCAGGCCGCGCTGGACGCGCTGGTACTCCGCGAGCGCTACGTTCGCGGTCCTCCGGTGCTCGGCGCTCTCGAGTCGCCGCGGCTCGATCAAGGGCAGGGGAAGGCTCACGCGCCCCAGTACGACCCAGTCACCAGTGCCTTCGCGAGTGACCTGAGGACCCAGCGACAGCTGGGGGCTGCCCTCGGCGTGGGACTGAGTCGCGGCGGCACGCGCGGCCTTGGCTTCGGCAGCGAGCTGCTTGAGCCGAGGTGAGCTTGCCAGGCGCGCGAAGGCTTCCGCTTCGCTGAACTCCTTGCCATCGACGTCGAGCTTTCCGATCACCTCGAGAGCTCGTTCGGCGTTCGCGCCGACCGCATACGCGAGCTCGATGTCTGCGCTGAAGCGGCGCCCTTCGGCGTCCAGCACACCAGCCTTCGCAGCGCCGTGGATCGACCGCGCGAGGGCGTGGTCTCCTGCGGTCGCCGCGCCCGCCGCAAAGCGAGTCTGCGTCACCTCGAGCAGCTGCTTGGCGGAGTTCACGCTCTCCTGGCGTATCCGCAGCAGCTCCCTGGCGACGCGGGCATCGACCCACGCCAGACCGGCCGATAGCGCGGCCTCGAGCTCGGCGCTTCGCAACATGAAGCGGGCGGCCACCGCGCGAGCGTCGGCGTAGCGCTGCCGCGACTCCCCGACACCCGCGAGCGGAATGTCTTGCCAGAGGCCGATGCTCGCATCGAACCCATCATCAGCACCAAGACGCGGACCCGCGGCCAGTTCGAGGCGTGGATTGCTGCTCAGCCACTGGCGACTCGCCTCGCGACTGCGCTGAGCGGAGCGCTGCGCGGCTCGACTCGGACCGAGCTCCGGGGAGCTCTTCGCCGCCCGCTTCAGCGCGTAGGCCAGGCTCACTCGCAGGGGCGTTGCCTCGGCGCGACGCTGAACTTCCGTGGATCGATGGGACGCGTCCTGGGCCGCGCTCGCGCCGGCCCAGCTCGCGATGACCAGGGCGCTCACGCCACCGAGGAGTCTGAAGGTCACGGGCATCTCGCGGAGTAGCTTGCGATCTCTCGAAGAGCCGTGACATCCGACGAATGTCCCAAGTCAGGCTGTCGCAGCGTCGATCTCGCCACCTGAATCCCGCAGATCTTGCCGGCGAGCTCCTGAGCACCACGGCCGTGCGTGCGTGCGCCCCCGGACATTCGTAGGATGGCTCGTGGTCGAGTCAGCATCCACACCTCTGGCAGTGCGCAGTCCCCAGGAGCCGAGATCCACCCGCTGGAGTTCCATCGCGTTCGGGGTCGCGCTGGGTCTGATCTACGCTGGCGTCTTGCGCCTGATCGACGAAGCGTGGCCTGCGGAGCATCCGAGTCATCTGCTGCTCGACTGGACGATCCCCACGCTGCTGGGGGTCTTCGTGGGCCTGGTGCTGGAGTTCGCGCGAAATCGCTCCGAGAAGTACCGCGCGGAACAGCGCGCCCTCGAGGGACTCCGAGAGCGCTTGCGCGGCTCCGAGCGTGAACAAGCGGTGTGGGTGCTGGCATCCTCCCTGCTGCATGAGCTGCGTAACCCGCTGCATACGCTGGGCCTCGCACTGGAAGAGCTGAATGCCTGTGAAGACGCCCAGCGCCAGGCGCGATTGCTCGAGCGCGCTCGCGCCGCCGTCGACCGCATGAACACCCGCTTCAAGGAGCTGGGTGCGATGGCCGACCAGCCCGCCCAAGAGCCGCGGCCCTACGATGTAGGCACGCTGGTTCGCCGCACCGTCGAGCACTTCGACGCGCTGGCGCGGGCAAGGGGCGCGAGAGTGCGGTTTCGGGGCGAGTCGAACCTGATCATCGACGGGGACGAGACGCTCGCTCGCACCGCGCTGGAGAACCTGGTCTCCAATGCCCTGGACGCGGTCGCGGGTCGTGACGCGGGGATGGTGGAGCTGGAACTCGACGTGAAGGATAGTGCCGTGAGGATCCGGGTGTGCGACAACGGCCCCGGTATCGACCCCGAGATGCGCCCCGAGATCTTCAAGCCCCTTCGCTCCTCGAAGGCGCCCTACCAGGGGCTCGGCCTCGGCTTGCCCATCGCGCGCGGGCTGGCACGCGCTGGTGGAGGGGAAGTCTGCCTCGAGGCCACGGCCACCGGGGCCTGCTTCGTGCTCGAGCTACCCGTCACGCCGGAGATGGACGAATGACTCGCAGGCTGCTGCTGGTTGAGGACGAGGAGGGCTCTCGCGCGCTCCTGGAGGAAGCGCTGGTCGCGCGCGGCTTCAGCGTGAAGTCGACGGCGGATCGAGCCGCAGCGCTGAGAGCCTTTGCGAGTGAGGACCATCTCGACGCGGTGGTCACCGACGTCGTCCTGGCGGAGGACGAGGATGGTGGTCTGGAGCTGGTCTCGGCGCTGAGAGAGTCGGGGTTCCCTGCGCCGATCATCGTGATCACCGCGTTCGCCGACAAGCGCCGACTCAAGCGCGCGCTGGAGCTACGAGTCTCGTACCTGCTCGAGAAGCCCTTCTCCGCGGAGCAACTGATCAGCGTCTTGCGGCGTCTGTGGGAAGAGGCCGACGATTTGAGTCACTACGTCGAGCAGGCGCTCAGCCGAGCGCGCCTCACCCCCAAAGAAAGCGAGGTCGCCAGGCTGCTTCTGAAGGGACTGTCGAACGACGAGATCGCTCATGCGCTCAACAACAGTGACAAAACCGTGCGGCAACACGTGAGCTCCGTCTATCACAAGGCGGGGGTGTCCAGCCGCGCGGAGTTCTTCCACTTCGTCTTTCCGACCTGAGTCACCTCCAGCTGAAGCTCGCCGTGACCATGCGGTGATCGCTGCCACCGCCTGAGGGGACGATGGCTGCTTCCTGTGCCACGAGCTGATCCGTGTGGAAGATGAAGTCGATGCGGATCAGCCACTTCGGCACCGGGAAGCCCGCGATCGTGGGTCGCGAGCCGCCAGCCTCTGGGCCCGGCTCTCCCGGAAACGTGTGTCCAAAGCCGAAGCCTGCCGTGCGCCAGGCGTCGTTCAGGCCTTCCCGTGCGATCGAGTAGGCGCGAGAGGTGTCGGTCGCGTTGAAGTCGCCGGCGGCTATCACCGGGAGGTCCGCCGTCCTGGCGAAGTCGCGGAGCTCCTCGGCCTGGTTCTCCCGCGCCTCGAAGGCTCCAGTCCCCGATGCCGCGTGGAATTGAACGAAGTACAGCTGGCGCTGTTCGATGGTCACCTTGAAGACCATCGGCTTGCCAACCCACCCGTACTCTCGACGCAACCGTGTGTCGACCGCCTCCAGCGGCCAGCGACTCAGCACGCCGCTCCCGCGGACGCCGACGCGCGGATCCAGCTGACGATACGGGTAGGTGCCGCCCAGCTCCTTCTCGATCGCGCTGGCTTGCTCCAGGTTGAGTTCCTGTAGCGAGATCAGGTCGGCGTTGGCCAGCTCGAGCTCGTGGACCGTGGACGCCGTGGAGTGGTTCCGGCCAAGCAGATTGTAGGTCGCCACCCGTAGCTCGACGCGGCTCGGCTCCCTCAGGCGGAGCGGCGAGAACAGCCGTCCCCACTGCCAGAGCCACACGAGCGCCAGGACCAGCGCACCCACCAGGAGCTCACGTCGCCGCGTCTTGAGCGCGATGAGAACGAGCAGGGGGAGAGGCGCGAAGAAGTACAGCGCGAGGGAGCTGGCGGCGAAGAACAGCGAGGTCGAGTCCCTCAACGTGAGCTGGAACAGCAGCGCGAGCGCCATGCAGGCGACGTACAGCTGCCCCAGGATGACCGCGGTCGCCCAGAAGCGCTGCGTTCGCGTGCGTGGCTCTGACTCAGCGCTCACGCGTCGGCTCCCACGCTCGCTCGCGCCAGGTCGCACTCCTCGCACCCGGCGTCTGCGGCGCACAGGAAGACGAGCGGATCGCGAGAGAGCTCAGCGAGCGCCGTCCGGACGAGGTCTCGCGCTCGGCTGAGCTTCGCGGTGGCATGGCCAACTCGGCCCTCCCGCTGCAGGCCGGAGTCATCGAGCCAGCCGTTCAGGCGCTTGAAGCCCTCGCAGCAGTGGTCCGTCTCGGCGAGCCACTCCTCGCGAGTGTCGTCGCCGATCCCCACGATGCATGGATGCTGGACGGAGTAGGGGACAGCGGCGAGCGATTCCGCGAGGTGCAACGTGGTGCTCTCCGAGTGGTCGACGCCCAGCAGCAGCACCTGTCCATCCAGCTCATGCACGCGGCCAACGGGGCTGTCGGGACCGTGGGGAGGAGACAGCGGCTGGGGTCGGCAGATGTGCTCCGCCTGGGGCCCACTGGCGGCGAACGAGGCGCCAGGGTGCGAGCTTCGTAGCACGCCTGGTGTGCGCCAGAACGTTTCCGCAGTGATCCCCATGTCCAGCGTCGGTGTCGTGCGGGGGTCGAAGGGGCCATCCCCCGCGGTCATCGTCGGCATCACCAGTGTGCCGTCTGGTCCGAGCGCTTCACGCAAGGCGTGGAGCAGGCCTCGAGGACCAGCGATGACCGGCCTGACCCTGCGAAACGACGTGTGCACGAGCAGGACACCCGCGGGCGCGACGCCGAGCGCAAGGAGCTGCTTCGTGAGCTCTTCGCTGCGCATCGGCGGGTGCATCGACCGAGGCTTTTCAGCAATCGCTCAGCTCGTCAACTCCGCTGCGTCGTGGGAGTGGCGTCGCTCTCGGTTCACCGAGGCTCGCGTTTCCACGGCCCTCAGCACGCGCTTCCGAACCCGCGGTCGTGCGCTCATCAGGCGGTCGAAGTCCGCCTTGGAGATCC
>JAGQIY010000722.1 GCA_020430865.1 Myxococcales bacterium | reverse complement strand
GACTCGCGCAGGCTGGGTCTCGGGCACTGCGGCGCCCGCCGCTCCCGAGGCGAGCAGCGCGACCAGTGTCAGGGCCCAGCGCAAGATAAACAACCGGACCAAGGTGGTGCTGAATCCACTGCCGCGCAAGGGCGTCGAGGCCGATTCTCACGATTCGCCGCGCATTCCACGGTACCAACGCCATCGCTGGCCTGGACCGCCACCCGAGGCGAGAGGTCAGCGTCTTTCACTGCTCACCTCGTCGTGTGCCGCTCCGCTTCTGGGGCGGATTTCAGCGTCGCTTGCCGCCCTTGGGCAGGGCGATGTCCACGATCAGGCTCTGAATGTCCAACGCCCTCGTCGGGGGCACAATCAGTGCTGCGACCGCCCGCTGGAAGAAGCTCTTCACGTTGCGCCAGTCGTCCGGACCTTCGCCAGGCAAGGCTGGTGCGCGTTCCGCGTCGTCAAAGTACGAGAGCGCCCGCAACACCAGGCCGTCATTGACTTCCGTGCGGTACACCTCCCGCAAGGCGCGAAGGCAATCCGCGAGCCCCAGTGAGTGCAGCTGAAGCATCACGTACAGGTCGAAGAAGTCTCGACGCAAGCCGCGGTCGAGCAAGGCGTGCGTCTTGGTCGCCAGCACGCCCGTGACGTCGAGGGTGTTGTTGGTTACGTAGGGCTCGAGTTCCTTGAGCACGAAGATCGACACATCGACCCCTTCGAAACACAGGTGCACCGTGTCCTCGCTCCGCTCCAGGATCTGCGTCACTCCCTGCTTCCTGAAGTGATTGAGCAGCTGAGATGAGTTCCTCGCGGTAATAACGCCGAAGTCCACGTCATTGCTCGGGCGATAGGGCGCGAAGCAACGCACCGCCTGACCGCCGATCACGAACCAGTACCGTCCACCAGGCAGAGCCCGCGCCACGCTCTCGGGGATGACCTCGCGGGGGAGCCGCGGCTCCTTCACGAGATACCTCGGTAGGCCATGACCGCGTTCAGGAGTGCCAAGCTCTTGGGCCTCCAGCCCGGTAGCTGGGCGGCGCGGGACAACCAGAGCCATGGCAAGCCGGCTGCGTAGCTGAGCGCCCTGGGGGCGCCGTGGTTGAACGCGTAGAAGACCACTCGGTCCGCCGGTACCCGACTTGCCTTCCCTAGGTTGTAGAGCGATGCGCGCACGGCTTCGGGCAGGTCTGCGGTTTGGACCTCCGGTAGCTCGACGCGCTGGATCGCGTTGTAGAGCGTCGCGCGTGAGGGAGGGGGCAGGTCATGGCGTCGGCAGAACAGCGTGAGTTTGCGGTGCAGGGCGGAGAGCGACGGCTTGTCCCGCACCAGCAGGTGCGCTGCGATCCGTCGCTCGATCTCCGGGGCCAGTCGAGAGTGACCCTGATCCCGGCGCGACTTCAGCTTGACCTGGGGCTCGCGCTCGAGGCGCTGCTGCGCGCGGGCCATCGACTCCTTGAGCTCGAACGCTGACATCTCGGCTCGGGAATTCTGACAGTTGCCGGCCGCGCCAGCAACACCAGGAGCCTGCTACAGGCGCAGCTGCACGCCCAGCTCCATCACTCGATCCGGTGGCACGTTGAAGAACGCCGTGGCTCGCAAGGCGTTGCGCGACATGAAAGCGAACAGTCGCTTGCGCCACTTCGCCATGCCTTTGCGATGCTCGGCGAGGAGCGTCTCGCGGCCCAGGAAGAAGGTCGTGTACTGGAGCGGTGGCGTCGGCGTGTCCTCGCGAGCGATCAACGCGACGATGTCCGGTTCCTCGATGAAGCCGTAGTGGGCCACGACCCGGGTGAAACCATTGCCCAGATCCGCGACCTCCACCCGCTCCTCGTCCCTCACCCGGGCGTCCTCGTGGACGCGGACGGTCAGGAGAATCACCTGTTCGTGGACGACGCGGTTGTGCTCCAGGTTGAACATCAGCGGCGGTGGCGTGCCCTCTGGGGTGCTGGTCAAGTAGACGGCGGTGCCAGGGACGCGCGTCGGTAGCTCGACACGCATGATCTCGAAGAAGTCGTCGAGGGGGATGATCTGCTCGCGCATCTGCTCTCCGAGCATCCGGCGTCCCGTTTTCCATGTGGACATGCCGATGAAGATCAATGCGGCCACGAGCAGCGGGAACCAGCCGCCTTGGGCGACCTTCACCAGGTTCGAACCAAAGAAGGCGATGTCCAGCGTGAGGAACACGACGGTGAGTGAGCCCGCTGCGAGGCGGCTCCACCCGAAGCGGTGCCGCGCGACCAGGTACGCGAGCAGCGTGGTGATCACCATCGTCGTGGTGACGGCAATGCCATAGGCGGCCGCGAGCCTGGAGGAGCTACCAAAGCCCAGCACCAGCCCGATGGTCGCGAGCATCAACACCCAGTTGATGCTCGGAACGTAGATCTGTCCGATCTCCTTGGCCGAGGTGTGGAGGATGCGCACTCGTGGCCAGAAGCCGAGCATGGAAGCCTGGCGAGTCAGCGAGAACGCGCCGCTGATCACCGCCTGGCTTGCGATCACCGTGGCGCAGGTCGCCAGCGCGATCAGCGGATAGAGCGCCCAGCTCGGGGCCATTGCGTAGAAGACGTCATGAGCCAGCTCGGGCTTGCGCAGCAGCAGCGCGCCCTGGCCGAAGTAGTTGAGCAGCAGCGCAGGCAGCACCACGCTGAACCAGACCAGGCGGATGGGGCGAGCGCCGAAGTGGCCCATGTCGGCGTACAGCGCCTCGCCACCCGTGACCACGAGGAACACCGCTCCGAGGGTGAGGAAGCCGTGACCCGACTCGTGAAACAGGAAGCTCAGGGCGTAGCCGGGATAGAGCGCGAGCAACACGCGCGGGTTCGTGATGAGCTCGCTCACCCCCAGGACCGCCAGCACCAGGAACCAGAGCAGGGTCACCGGACCGAAGATCGCTCCGACGCCGGCGGTGCCGCGCTGTTGCATCGCGAACAGCGCGATCAGAATGCCGATGGTGATGGGAATGACCAGAGGCTGCATCGTCGGCGAAGACCCGAGCCCCTCGACGGCGCTCAACACCGAGATGGCCGGCGTGATCATGCCGTCGCCGTAGAGCAGCGCGGCGCCGAACAGGCCAAGCAGGAGCACCGTCCCGCGGGTGTAGCGCTTCAGCTTGCCCGTCGACGTGGCGAGGGCCATCAGGGCGAGGATGCCGCCCTCGCCCCGGTTGTCGGCCCGCATCACGTAGCCGAGGTACTTGATGCTGATGACCAGGGTGAGCGACCAGAAGATCAGCGAGAGCACGCCCAGGACGTTCTCGGGAGTCGGGGCGACGGCATGTTCCCCGTGGAAACATTCCCTGAGAGCGTAGAGGGGGCTGGTGCCGATGTCGCCATACACGACGCCCAGCGCCGTCAGGGCGAGGGGCAACAAACGACTTGGCGGGTGCGCGGACGCTTCGGGTGCCTCGACGGAGGCAGTTTGGCTGGACATGTCCTCTCCTTCCTACCGAGATCGAGCGCCGCGTGAGCAGCACCCCCGGGGTGTCGGAATGGGGGCGAGGTGCCCCTGGCTCTGTCGAGCCTTCTCCCCAAGCCAGCGGTCGCTCGTCAGAGCTCGGCTGGCACCCGGACCCGGCTCCTCCCGGAAAGCGACCGGAGCGTTGCTTTTGCAAGGCGCAGGCCGTCGAACCGTTCGGATTCGGCGTGTTTGATTCAGGTGTTTCCGTCGTGAGACGGCAGTCTGCTGTAGCTACCGCTCGCACGCAGGGTCGTCAAGCGTGGGAGCAACCTCGTCAAGTGCGAGGCCGAATGACACGTTTGCGACGCTTACCGCGTTCAGTTGTAGGTGATCGCGAGCTCCAGGTTGGTGTTCAGTACCCTGCCGGTCACGCCGTACGAATCGCTGAACCAGCCACCGGTCTGAAACGTGCCCGAGAGCTTCGGGCTGCCAAAGACATCGAGCTGAACTCCCAAGCGCCAGCGCCGGCCGAGCTCCCAGCGGCGACCCACGCCGACTCCAAGCGCGAGGCCCCGGAGCACCTCCGAAGGGTGACCGTAGCTCGAGCCTTCGCTCTTCAGGAAGGTCGTCTGCTCACGGCGCGTCCTCGGCGGCGAGGGTTGGCGCGGAGTAGCCTAGCACGCCGACGCACAGCAGCGACCGCGCGGCAACCAATGACCGGGACATGCTCGCGCCCATGCAAGCTTCGCTCCAGCTCCTGAAGCTCCACGAGGCGCCTCAACTGCCCCTCCAGTTGCGGAGTGTGAATCCTCGGCTCACGGAGACTCCACACGCGGCACCAGATTCACATGCCCCGAGAGTGGCGCCGGCTCGAGGTAGCGACTGTCGGCGAGCTCGGCTCAGGCGGCGCCGTCGTCCAGCTCGATCTGCACACCGTGGTGTGACTGGATCACGTTGCGGCGGACGTTCGCGCGCTCGCCGCGCACCGGGCTCGGCGTCAACGGATTGGGTAGACAGCCGGCGATGAAGGGTCGATCGGGGTCACCGTTCATGAAGCCGACCGCGACCTCGGTGCCTGGCTTGAGGGGGAAATGCATGCCGTAGTTGGCGCCCGCATGAGCCTGGAGCATGCGCATGGGCCGCGCGGCGCGGCTCTCCCCCCCGTCCTTGCCGTCACAATCGAAGAGCACCTGGTAGCGACCGTCGCCGTCGATGTTCGGCACGTTCGGGTCATCGCCCCGCACGGTGCCCGTGAGATAGCCCGCGATTCGCGGTTTCGAGGTCGAGAGCTCCGGGCGGTAGGTGACGTCCGCGGGTTGCGCCTCGAAGCTCGCGGTGTACACGTTCTCGAAGCGATGCTCCACGCGTCGCACGAGCAGCGCCACATCGTTGCCGTCGGGATCCGGAGTCAACGTGAAGCTGGCCCCTGCGCGCACCAGGGCCGTGTAGGTGCTGCAGCGATGGCGCACTCTGCGGGCCAGCATGAGCTCCGCGCGGATCTTCGCGAGCAGCTCGGCTTCCTCCGGCAGCTTGAGGTGCAGGCCATGGTCGATGACGCGGCCCTCGCCGTCGGGGTGGATGGGGCGAGAAGCGCTGAGCCCGACCTGCGGCACCCGATAGTTGTAGTCGTGGACCATGATGCTCGCAGGACCCCGACGTCGCTGGCAGGTGTGGCTGAAGACGAAGGCTCCTGCATCCTCCACGTTGGACCCGAACTGGCGGAACGGCAGCTCGGTCACGTGGGAGGCGTCTGCGCTCGGGTTCTCCGGGAGGTGGCTCGAGGCGTCCGCGTCCGAGGCGCTGCCCTGAGGAGCTTGCCACACCGCGACGTCCAGCATGCCCGCGTTGTGATCACTGAACACCAGGCGATCTCGGGTGCCGTGCTCGAAGCTCCAGGCGATCCCCCAGTGCTCGCACAGTCGACGCAGGAAGTCGTAGTCGCTCTCGTGGTACTGGAGCACGAACTCGCGCGATGGGTAGTTCTCGCTGAGGCGGAACTCGAAGTCGACCGTCTCCTCGAGCCCGCAGCGCTCGAGGAGTGAGCCGATGATCTCGGTCACAGACCCGACGTGCACTTCCGTGCGGGAATGAAGCGTGCTGCCCCAGAACCTTGGTACGAAGCGGCCGATGATGGTGCGCTGAGGGCGATCGTCTCCTGCCGCGACGGCGCGCACGTTGGCGCAGATTTCCGCGAGGTTGCCGTGGATCACCCGCACGATCTCGTGGTCGACCCTGAACACCAGCGCCGAGCGCGTGGTCGCTCTGATACATGCGTCCAGGTCGACTTCCGCGGCAGGGTGCACGAACTCCAGCTCGAAGTCGAAGAGCTCGTTGAGCGCCTCGTGCCCATCGAGGCGGATCACGGTCACGCTGCTCGGGAGCTCCGGGCAGACGAGTTCGATGGTGGTCGCGTGTTGCATCATGATCGACGTTCCTTGGGGGCGAGCAGCGAATGGCTCAGCAGTGAGCCGGTGGTGATGGCTTGGTCGAGCCGGATCCCCTCGAGCTCGGCGTCCAGCGTCTCGGCTTCGAACAAGCTCGCGGCGCGCAGGTCCGCCTGCCGCAAGTCAGCGCGCTCGAAGCTCGATTGCATGAAATCGCCGCCACGCAGATCCGATCCGAAGAGCGCGGCATGGCGGAAGCTCGCGGTGCGCGAGCGGCTGCGCCTGAACCTGGAACCCTGGAGCGCAGCGTGGGCGAAGCTCGCGTCTTCGAGCCTGGCTTCGTCGAAGCAAGCTTGGCGCAGCATTGCCTGCTGGAAGCTCGCGCCCGTCGCCTGGACTTCGCGCAGCGATGCGCGACTCAGCTCGGCCTCATCGGCGCGTAGTCCGACGGCGATCGCACGATCGAAGGTCGCCTCGGGGGCGACCAGGGAGTAGGCGAGGGTTGCCTCGAGCGTTGCCTCGAGGAAGTTAGCATTCGCTGCGCTGGCCTGACTCAGGTCGGCGCCGCTGAGGTCGCAGAAGCTGAGGTCGCAGTCGTCGAGGATGGCCTTCGAGAGATCGGCCCCGGCCAGGTTGGCCTGCTGGAAGCTGGAGCCTGAGCACACCGCGCGCGCCAGATCCGCGTCGCGCAGGTTGGCACCGACCAGGACCGCTCCGCGTAGCTCGGCGCGACCAAGGTTCGCTCCTTCGAGGTCGGCGCCGCTCAGGTCGGCGCCCATCAAGCGAGCCTGGCCGAGCACGCTGCCCACGAGCTTCGCGCCCCTGAGGTCGCAGCCGCTGAGGTCGGCACCCGTGAGTAGCGCGCCGCTCAGATCTCGATCCTTCAGGCTCAGCGCGCTCAAGTCGCAGCCAGTCAGATCGGCATCCACCAGGCTCTCGCCGCTCGCGAGCAGCGCCTCGATTTCCACGCGGCTGAGCGCCGGAGCGTCCGGCGGCTCGGGTCGGGCGGAGGTCGGTGCGACGGCGATCTGTGCCCGCAGCGCCCGCTTG
>JAGQIY010000065.1 GCA_020430865.1 Myxococcales bacterium | reverse complement strand
CGTCACAGATGCGGGCCGCGGCTCGACGCATCCCATCCAGCGCCTGGCAGCCCACCTCGCAGGCGCTCAGGGCGTCCCGATCTCCGGCAGCCTCGTCCTCGTCCATCTGGACCGATTCGGCCGGCGCGGGAGGTGGCGCGGGCTCGGCGGCTGGGCCCTCTTCCGTGGCTTCACCCCCTCCCACGTCTGACGCGGGCGCCTCGGGCGCAGCGATCCCCTCCCCCGCATCGCCGGGAGTCAGCGACCCGAAGCGCGTCTCGAGCTCCGCCTGATGCTCGTCCAGGCGCCGTTCCAGCTCCTGGAGATCGCTCGTCGGGGGTTCCGAAGGCGGGGCCGCCGCGCCACCGCAGCCTGAAATCAGCACGCTCGCGGCAATCATCCCAACCCAAGCCAGCTTCGCAGCCCGGCCTCGCCATGCCTTCGGACTCATCGCGTCCGAGGATACACCCGAAGCCGGACTCGCGTGGGAGTCGGCGGCTTTCGCGTTGAATGCGCGGGGGGATCTGGCAAGCTCGCCCGCGCCATGATCACCTACATCGACGGAAAGTACGTGGACGACGCTGAAGCAACCGTCAGCGTTCGTTCGAAAGCCTTGAACTACGGCTTGGGCTGTTTCGGCGGTGTGCGGGGCTATCTCGGGGACGACGAGAAGCAGGTCTTCGTGTTCCGTCTCGAGGCGCACATCAAGCGCCTGCGCGACGCCGCGAACGTCTTGTATCTCCAGTTGCCTGGCGACGACCAAGCGGTGGGAGAGATCCTGCTCGAGGTGCTGCGCCGCAACGACATCCACCAGGACATCTACCTCCGCCCACTGCTGATTCACAACTCGACCCAGCTGACGCCCGTGTTGCTCGAGGACGACTCGAGCTTCATCGTCTACTGCCTGCCGCTCAACCGCTACATCGACAAGGACGCGATCGACGTCTGCATCTCGTCGTGGCGCCGGGTCCAGGACAACGCCATCCCCTCGCGTCTCAAGTCGACCGGCGCGTATCTGAACAGCGCCCTCGCTCGTCGCGAAGCCAAGGACAACGGCTACGACGAGGCCATTTTCCTCACAGAAACCGGCTTCGTCAGCGAGGGCAGCGCGGAGCATATCTTCATCGTGCGCGACGGCGTGCTGTTCAGCCCGCCTAGCACCGAGAACAACCTGGACGGCATCACCCGGCGCAGCCTGATCACCCTCGCCACTGAAGATCTGGGGCTGAAGTTCCACGAGCGCCCGCTCGGTCGCTCGGAGCTCTACTTCGCCGACGAGATGTTCCTGTGCGGCACCGGTGCCCAGGTGACTCCGGTCAACTCGGTGGACCGGCGCAAGATCGGCGGCGGCGGCGTCGGCGAGATCACCAAGCAGCTACAGAAACACTTCCTCGACGTGTGCCGCGGCCGGGTCGAGAACCGCAAGAGCTGGTTGACGCCCGTGTGGGGGTGAACCCCCTACCTCAGACACGACTCCACACGGTTTCCACGTGGAAACGGGCGTCGAGCATCGCTGCGCGGCGCGTGGCTTTCCTGCCGGCGTGACGCTGAGCACGGGCGCTCTCCGCGGCTCCTCACCCCCCGATCCAGGATCCCGGTCGGCATGTGTCGGGTTTGGGGGTGAGGCGCGCCGTGTACGCGCCCACGGGTGACGTCTCGACAGCGCGTTTGACCTGCATCGCCTCGCGCAGTAAAGTGCAGGCACTGATGAGCGGTCGAGTGTATTTTTGGCGCTTTTCGTACTTCGGGGACCTCCCCGGGGCGCGCCGCTCGTCGTCTTGAGTCCGACACACCAAGATGAGCACTACGGCCCCGGGACCCCTGGGGCCGTTCGTTTTGGTGGCGAATGACCCGGCGAGCAGGGAGTCACCGCGGGCGAACCCGAGGAATGCCATGACGAATCGAGTCGAGAACAGCAACCTGCAAGGCTTCGAGCCCCTGCTCACGCCGCTCAGCGCGAAGCAGGCTCACCCTCTGAGTGAACGCGCCGAGTCGCTGGTGCTGCGCACCCGCGCCGAGATCAAGGCGCTGCTCCACGGCGGCGATCCAGATCGCATGCTGCTGATCGTCGGCCCTTGCTCGATTCACGATCAGCAGGCGGCCTACGAGTACGCGAGGCGCCTCGCCGAGCTTCGAGCCGAGCTCGAGGACGTCGCCGTGATCGTGATGCGCACCTACTTCGAGAAGCCGCGCACCACCATCGGCTGGAAGGGCCTGATCAACGACCCGCACCTGGACGGCAGCTGCGACATCGCCAGTGGACTCCTGCGCGCTCGGGAAACGGTGCTCGCGATCAACGAGCTCGGTGTACCATGCGCCAGCGAGGCCCTGGACCCCATCACACCACACTACCTCGCGGATCTACTGAGCTGGGCGAGCATCGGGGCGCGAACCACCGAGAGCCAGACCCACCGCGAGATGGCGAGCGGCCTGTCGATGCCAGTGGGTTTCAAGAACGGCACCGACGGCAGCCTAACCCCCGCCGTGAACGCACTCATTTCCGCAGGGCATCAACATGCGTTCCTGGGCATCAATGACGACGGCCTGACCAGCGTGGTCAAGACACGCGGTAATCCCGACCGTCACGTGGTGCTGCGCGGAGGCGCGCGTCCCAACTACCACACCGAAGACATCGAGGAAGCTCAGGCGCTGGTCGCCGAAGTGGCCCCCGACATCGCCCGCGCGGTGATGGTGGACAGCTCCCACGGCAACTCCAGCAAGGACTACAGACGCCAGGGTCGAGTCTGCAAGGACGTCGTGCGTCAGTTCGCGCTCGGTCAGCGCGCCATCCTGGGCTTGCTGGTGGAGTCGAACTTGAAGGCTGGCAAGCAGCAGTGGAGCGGCGACAAGAGCCAGCTGGAGTACGGCGTCTCGATCACCGATGGCTGCATCGGTTGGGATGAGTCGGCGGAGCTGTTGCGCTGGATCGCGGGTCAACTGCGCGGACGCCGGGCGGCCTGAGGCACGCTGCGCGCCCCGAAGCGATCTGGGACGCGCAGCGGCGAGTCGGCCCTCAGTGCGGTGTGGGGCGCGCGCAGCGCCCGTTGATGCACAAGTAGCCCGCGGAGGCACCGCAGCAATCTGCCGCCGTCTCGCAGCTCTCGTCCTCGTTGGAGCAGCCCGTCGGGGGCGGCACGCACTGGAAGATCGGCGCGCCCGCGTCGTCGGCACCGTTCTGCCGACAGAAGCCTTCACAGCACTCGGCGCCCGACTCGCAAGAGGCACCTTGCGCCTTGCACGGCTCGAGCGCCGTGAAGGCACGCATATTCCCTGCGGCAAGCTCCTGTCCAGGCAGGTAGAACGCGGGGTGGCTGGGATCCAGCTTGCCCTGGTAGTCGATGTCGATGGCTGCCACCCAGAGCTTCTTGCGCGGCGACGGGAACTCACCGCTGGAATCGTTGATGCCCCACTTGTTGTCGCCTCCAGGCTCGGTGCCGCCCGGCGCAACGGTGTTGCCATAGGCACGACGACTCGTGAACACCACCCAGTAGTAGCCACCCACCGGAACCGGGAGCACCGTCGGCTCGTAGTTGAGCTTGCCCTCTTCGGACTCGCCGTAGGGCAAGTAGGAAGCACCGCTCGGCTCGTAGCCGTTCAACGCCGACAGGGCGCTGGTCGCATTGCTCTGGAGATCGACCAGTCGGATCTCGGCGAAGGCATGGGTGTTGGCGTTGCCCGTGTCGTAGGCGTCACCTTCGTGGAACAACACCGACTGCGAGTCGGGAGTGAAGCTCGGCCAGCCGACCACCTGAGAGCTGCTGACGACCGACGTCGCCGTACCGAAGCTGGGGGGCGTCGTCGAGGCGTCGAAGCTCATGACCGCCAGGGTCTTGCCGGCGTTCTGCTCG
>JAGQIY010000064.1 GCA_020430865.1 Myxococcales bacterium | reverse complement strand
TACTTCCGGCGGCGTGCTCGCCACGGGGGGCAGCATCGTGAGCGACGCCGAGACCTTCGACCTCCTGAAGCGCAGCTCGACCACCGTGTGGCTACGGGCTCGCCCCGAGGACCACATGGAACGCGTGCTCGCACAGGGCGACACGCGACCCATGCGCAATCGCACCAACGCCATGGCCGAACTCAAGGCTCTGCTCAAGGCGCGGACGCCGCTCTACGCTCAGGCGGATCATGTGGTCGAGACTCACAGCATGGGCATCGACGGCACGGTCGATTTCCTGGCGGAATCGATCTCTGGCGAAGAACCGCTAGCCGCCGCGGCGGACTGACTTCGGCTGACTCGCGGGCTCGCTGCCCTCGAGCTGGTTCTCGACCCGGCAGACGAATTTCCCTGGCAATCCGCCCTGATGGCGGCTGCTCGTGCGGCCCCGAGCGCAGTTCTTGCGTGAAGAGCACGGCTTTGCGCGGGTGCGTTCCTTCAGTTCCTGCGCGCTGCGCCGTTCTGCCCCGCGACGTCGCTGCTGACCAGCGCCTGCTCATCGCAGGCGCGGGCTGACTTCCTTTCTCTGCAGCAGGGCGTCCTCGTCTCCCCGGACGAGCCAGCTCTACAACCGTTACCCGGAGGATTCTGATGAGAGTTCAGTCCGCTCGCCTTGGTGCGGGCAATCGCCTCGCTTCGTTCGTCGTTGGACTCAGCTCGCTGTCGTGGACGGCGTCTGCGCTGGCGCTCGAAGGTGGGCAAGAAGCGCCTGCACCGGCCTTCGAGGCCAAGTGGCCCGCCGATCGCGGGGCGAGCGAGGCGAGGCGTGGTGCGGAAGAGGACGACGAGGGGATCGGCCTCGAGATCGGTGTGGGAGCTGCGAGCGCCTACGCCTGGCGGGGCCTGAACATCTACGCCGCGGAGTCTCAGCACGATCAACACGGACAAATTGCCCCGTGGATTTCCTATGGCGTGCCCGGCACCGACCTGACTCTGGACTACTGGTCGAGCTACCAGACCAATGGTCCGAACAAGTCGGCGGCGGTCGATGAAGGGACCGGAGCCGAGCAGGATCTCACCGCGACCTACTCCTTCGAGCTGTCCGAGGAGGTCTCGCTGGAGCCGTTCGTCAGCGGCTACTTCTATCCCTTCGCCAAGCAGGCCGCCGCCGGCGTCAGTAACCCGACCTACGTCGAGCCGGGCGTGGGGGTGGGCTACACCACTTTCGTCGACTTCGAGGTGTCGGCCTCCTACATCCACGGTGTCCAGTCGGAGCTGAAGGACAGCCGCCACGGCTACCTGCACGTCGGGCTGAGCAAGTCCGTGCCCCTGAACGACACCTTCGAGCTCAGCGTGGGCGCGGGCTACGGGCTGAAGGGTTACCTCGAGGACGCTGGCCAAGACAACGTTCACGACGTCCAGCTCGACGCCGCGCTGGCCTTCTCCGTCGACTCCGCGACCCTCGCGCCGGGTGTTCACTGGGTGTGGACGGACCTGAGCGGAGTCGGCTTCTCCCAGGAGCAATTCACCTACGTCGGGCTCGACGCCTCGTACGCATTCTGAGGAGCCATCATGACACTCAAGACAAAGACCGTGCTCTTCGTACTCAGCGGGTTGCTGCTGGTCATGACCGCCATGACCTACGGTGCGCGCTCGCTGGTCGAGACTCGCTTCGACACCATCGAGCGCGAGCAGACCGTTGGCGTGTCCAAGGACGCGATGAGCGTCGTCGACACCATCGTGGATGAGTTCCTGTTTCGCGGCTACGACTGGTCCGACTGGGACGACATGGCCACGTACCTGGCCGACGGAAACAAGGAGTTCGAGGAAGGCAACCTGACGGCGGACGGCCTGGCATCGGTGAACTGGGATCACCTGATCGTCCTGCGTAGCGATGGCAAGCGGGTCTTCTCCGGGCGCTGGGATCGCAAGGCCAACACGCTGGTCAAGGCCTCCGACGACCTCGAGGCGTTGATCAACGCACGAATCCTGTTCCCCAGGGATCCAAAAGGTACCGTGGCCGGCTTTGCCCTCCTGGATGGGCAACTGCACATGGTCACGGCGCGGCCGATCTACAAGACCGATCACAAGCCGGGAGAGGCTCAAGGATTCATGATCACCTCGCGCGTGGTCGACAAGGCCTGGAAGGACCGAGTGCGGAAGTTCACGTTCCTCGACCTGGACCTGTTGCCGGTGAGCCAGGCCGCGCCCGACGACGAGGCCACCGCAGCCCGCGCGGTGCTGAACGGAGGCTCTGGGACCTACCTCACTGAACGCGGAGAGGACAGCCTCGTCACCTATACGAGGGTCAAGGACGTCGCCGGTGCCCCGTTGATGGACGTGCGCATCGTGCGTCCGCTGCAGCTGAACAGCGCCGCGTCCACGATGCTGGCCATGTTGACCAAGGGGCTGGGGGTCGCAGGTATCTTGCTCGCGCTGCTCGCCGCGCTGGGCATGACGCGCGGCGTACTGCGGCCTCTCGGTCGTGTGCTCGACGGCGTCCAGGCGCTGGAGTCCGGGAGCCGCGCGGAAGTAGACGTCAAGTCCAGTGACGAGATCGGCGAGCTGGCGAGCGCCTTCAACCGTATGGCCAGCGTGATCGTGGAGCGCGAGGAGTCCCTGCGTCTCGTGCTCGACTCGACTGGCGATGGTCTGGTGGTCTGCGATCTCCAGGGCACGTTGGCCGATCAGGCGTCCGCACCAGCGGTGGCCTGGTTCGGTGAGACTCAGCAAGGGAAGCTCTGGCAGTGGTTGCCTCTCGACGAGAACGCCGCGTTGCAGGTGGAGCTGGTCCTCGAGCAAGTCGCCGACGACTTCCTGCCTTTCGAGGTCTCAGCGGACATGTTGCCCAAGCAGTTCTGTCACGGCGAACGCACCTTCCGCATCACGTACAGGCCGATTCGCAAGGGTGATGAGCTCACCAGTCTGCTGGTGGCCATTCGTGACGCGACGGACGAGGTCGCCGCCGAGCGCGCCGAGCGTGACGCCCGCGAACTCCAGGCCGTGGCGCGTCAGGCGATGCGCGATCGCAGTGCGCTCACATCTTTCCTCGAGGAGAGCCAGACCATCATCGACTCCCTCGACAGTGAGTCGGACATCGCCCTGGTCAAGCGCGGGCTGCATACGCTCAAGGGCAACTCAGGCATCTTCGGCCTGCAGTCGGTGTCCGAGACGTGTCACCAGGCCGAGGACCAGATTGCGATGGACGAGGAGAACGCGCCTCACGCCATCGCGAGCGTCAGGGCGGCGTGGCAGGATGCCAAGCAACGCATCGACTCCGTGTTCGGTGGCGAAGGCACCAGCTACGTCGAGCTGGAGGAGGGCGAGTACCAGCGCTTCCTGCAGCGACTGATCGGACGCCGTGAGGCGGCGGACATCGTGCGCGAGGTGCGTCAGTGGCGCCACGCGCCGACTCAGGCGGTGATGGATCGCCTTGGGGCTCAGGTCGCTCGGGTCGCCGATCGCGTGGGCAAGTCCGTCGACGTCGTGGTCGAGGCCAGCGAGGGACGCATCCCTCGCGATGACCTCACCCCGTTCTTTTCCAGTCTGGTCCACGTCGTGCGCAACGCAGTGGACCACGGCATCGAAGACGCCCTCGAGAGGGTCGACGCAGGCAAGCGTGAGCAAGGACGAGTGCGCCTGATCGCGGTCGAGACTCCAGAGGAATTCCGAGTGGAGATCCAGGATGACGGTCGGGGGATCGACTGGGAGCGCGTTCGCCTGAAGGCCGAGGCGATGGGCGCAGCGCACCAGACTCGAGCGGATCTCGAACGCGCGCTGTTCTCCGATGGCTTCTCCACCAAGGACGAGGTCACGGACCTCTCGGGTCGTGGCGTCGGCCTGGGCGCCGTGCGCGCCGAGCTCGAGGCCAGGGGCGGTCTGCTGAGTGTGGAGAGCGCGCCGGGTCGCGGCACGCGCTTCATCTTCCGCTTCCCCCTGGTACAGGCCCTGGCTGCGGAGTAGCCGCAGCACGGCGTGACGAAGAACGGGCAGCTTCCGCAAGGAAGCTGCCCGTTCGGTCCATCAGGCTGCCCTCACAGCGGGATCGGGCACATTTCGTGGGCCTTCCAGCAGTCTTCCTGGCTCAAGTAGAGCGAGCCACAGTCCGGGCCAGCACAGGAGCAACCGCCGATCATCGAGCAGGACGTACCGGTCCAGGTCCAGCCGAAGAAGCCGTCGCAGTCCCCCTCTCCGCGCGCTCGCTGAGGATCGCAGTCCGGCTCACACAGCTCGTCGGTGCAGTCTTCATCTGGCCGCACGCAGGTGCCGCAGCTCGAGTTGCAGCAGAACGTGCCCTCGTCACAGTAGACTTGCCCGCACAGCTGGGGCTGGCAGTCGACCGGAGGACAGGGCAGCTCGCCGTCGGCGCAGAACCCTGCCCCGCACTCGGTGCCGCAGCACTGCTGGCCTGCCTGGCAGGTCTCGACTCCGCACTGGAACGTAGCGCCGCCGGCGCCACCGCCGCCTGCTTGGCCACCGCCGCCACCTCCGGTGCCACAAGCGATCGTCGAGCAGCCCTCACCCTCCGCGACGCACTGACTGCAGCTGGCGTTGCAGCAATAGGTGCCCGCACCGCAGATCGCGTTGCCGCAAGCCTCGCCGCCGCCGCTGCCGCCGTTCCCCGAGGCGGCGCCAGTTCCGCCGTTCCCGCCGGAGCCCCCGCTGCCGGGGTCGCTGTTCGAGGTGTTGCCGCCGCAAGCAGCGAACGCGAGAGCCAGCGGCAGGAGCAAGAGGGGAGTCAGTCGTCGCATGCATCGAGGGAATACACGCTGCGTGCCAGACCCTCACCCCCGAAGAACGAGCAAGCAATGGCCCATCCAGCGGGCTGCTGGCACGCGAAGAGTGAGGCTCAGACTGGCACAACCGCGACATGTCGGGTCTGGGGCGCTCGTCGAAAGTGCGGGCTCGCACCAGCCAGAGCCGCGCCTCGGTTTGGCGCTCTGACGCCGCGCGATCGCGGATCGCGTGGTCGAGGTGCCGGAATAATTCGCGCCGCGTTCGAGTAAGATTGCTGTGCGGAAATTGACCTCAGGGCTCGCTTCCGCAGGTCAATCGAGCATGTTTTTCGGCGAATCGCCCGAGCACGGCGCGCTTGGAATGTCTCCGTCGGCGACCGCTTGGGGTCGGAGCGAGGGCGCTGGGCGTCCACACGGGTTGATCTCTCTCGCCAACCCACGGACTCTGGCCCCTTTCTCGAACCAGGAGGTGAAGGATGCCGGAGTGGGCGAACAAACCGTGGATCATGGACATCTGGAAGCAGGCGTCAGCCAATCTGCCGAAGCTGGGCGCGGCACTGCTGATCCTGATCTTGGGCTGGCTAGCGGCGTTCGTCGTCTCCAAGCTGATCTTCGCAGCGCTCAAGCGCACGACCATCGACGACAAGATCGCCCAGGCGCTGGG
>JAGQIY010000063.1 GCA_020430865.1 Myxococcales bacterium | reverse complement strand
TGTTGATCTTCAGCCGCAAGCTGGGAGACGCCCTGACGCGAGCGGGCAACTTCAGTGACGCCGAGGGCGTGCTGCGCGAGGCGCTGGATCTGGCGGGACCCAGTGGGACCGATCGCGCCCGGGTGCTGAGCGCGCTGGCGCACGTGGCTCACGGCCGCAAGCGCTCGGACGAGGCGTTCGAGTACATCAACGAGGCCATCGAGGTGGCGCGGAAGTCCGGCGCCCACGAGCTGCTGCTGTCCCTCGAAACGATGCGCCGCGACTGGGCGTCCTGAGAGGGCGTCGACCCGAGGTCCGGCGCTGCCTGGTGCCATCCGCACAAACCCTTTGTGACCGCGACCCCGGGTCGCTACACCCCCAGAGATGGCAGAGCCTCAACTGCCCCGCTTCGTGGCGCGCTGGGATCTGGACAAGACCTATCTGCGCACCGAGTTCGATACCGCCGGGGATCTGATCAAGACCGCCCTGGAGCGCCCGGATCAGAAGCGTTCGGTCCCAGGAGCGGCCTCGGTGCTGCGCGAACTGGGGCGCTCGGGTGCGTACATCCACATCCTGAGTGGCAGCCCACGCCAGATGCGAGGTCGCCTCGAGGAGAAGCTGCGTATCGATCGTGTGCGCTGGGACGAACTCACGCTGAAGCCCAACCTGTCCAATGCGCTGCGTCTGCGTTTCCGTGCGATAAGGGACCAGCTCGGGTACAAGCTGCCGGTGCTGCTGAAGAGCAAGGTAACCGAGCGTCGCCTGGCAGACGCGGAAGCACCGAGCAGTCTGCTCGCCGGCCGCGAGGTGCTGGTCGGCGACGACGCAGAAGCGGATGCCTTCGTTTACTCACTGTTCGGCGACCTGTGTGATGGCCTCGTCGACTCGGTGGCGCTGAAGCGCATCTTGGCGGCGGGCCGGGTCTACTCCGACGTTCAGACCGAGTGCCTGCAAGCGCTGGGCAGCATGCGCCGGAGTCCGATGCAGCGTCGCATCTTGATCCACCTCGAGCGCCAGACACCGCCAAGTCGCTTCAACTCGTATGGCTCTCGAGTCGTCCCGTTCTACAACTATCTGCAGGCCGCGTTCGTGCTGGGAGAGGACGGCGTGCTGGAGCCAGATGCTGTGCTGAGGGTTGCGTCGGAGTTTGCCCTTCGTCAGCGCTTCGACGCGCACGCGCTCGCGCGTAGCTACCACGACCTCATGCGTCGCGGACACGTGGCGGGGGATCTGGTCTCGCTGCTGGAACAGAGCCTGGCGCGCCTGATCGCGAGCGGGCCGCTGCCGGCCAAGGAGTCCTTGAGCCAGATGGTCGAGACCATGGGAGGCTATGTGAAGCATCCCCCTGCACCCATCGAGCGCCCGAGTGACGCCAGCGAGCTGGACTACGTCGAGCTTGCACGTCGGCACCGCCGCCGACACCGCTCCCCGTTCTTCGAGCGTGCGTAGCGCTGCGACATGCTGTCGCGGATCAAGGGCCCAGCCTGGTCTCGTCGTTCGGGGCCACGCGCTGGACGGCAGATCCGGAGCTGGGGAGCGACGCCCAGCAACAATCCTCAAATCGAGTATGCATGTTCCGGAGATTGCACTAGGCTTGCCTCTCCCCTAGACGGACTACTTTCTCGCCTGCAAGGGCGCGAATTGGCAGAGATTCACGTCGGCGGGCCCCCGGACCAAGCGGTCTCCGTGAGCCCCCTGGCGCTCGAAAGGCAGCCCTTTCGCGTCCTCCTGGAGGCGCGAACGAACACTAATTCGGAGCCGCAAGCCGGTGTGCTGGCGCTCCCCCCACCAGCGCCACCTTCCAGGGCGCTGCGCGAAGGGTCGCGACGTGGACAGCGATCTCGCCGAATCCATCTCAGCGCTCAAGGATTCCTTTCAACAACGCGGGCTCTCCCCGAATTTCGGAGCAGCGGATGCCGCCCTCGTGGAGTCGCTCAAGAAGCAGCTCAAACTGCCCCGGCGCTATCGGGAGTTTCTGCTGGAGTCGGATCCTATCGACGTCGAAACCGTCACGCCTTCAGAGCGAGTGCGGCTGGTGCCATCCAGCGAGTTCCTCGACGAGCAGAAGGGTTTCTGCCTGACGGAGGAGGGGGAGCTTCTGCTCAGCCCGGCGAGCAACGGTTGGCGCCCGACGTGGGTCATCGTCGCTCACAGCGCGTTGCTCGGTGACCCGTACTTCTTGGACGTCAGCGAGATCGACGCGGAGGGTGACTGCCCGGTGTACACCGCGATGAGCGGCACCGACACCTGGAAGCCGCGGCTCTGCGCTTCGAGCTTCGCGATGTTCCTGCGCATCCTGGCCATCACCGTGGAGGTCGCGAGCGACTTCGACGAGGACGACTTCGACATGGACAACGAGAGCGTGTTCCGCGAGTCAGTGGGGCCCCGCATTCGTGAGTACGATCCCGCAGCCATGAAGGCTGGGCACTGGACCTGATTCACCCCGCGGCGTCGTCGGATGTAACCTTCCGCGATGCTTCAGCGAGCCGTCATGCTCAAGCGCGCCGTCCAGTCGAGCCCTGAGTTCGATGCCCTGGTCGAGCGACTCGTCCGGCGTGGCGAGGCCGACCTGGAACGCGTCGAACCCGCGGTCCGGGACATCCTCGGGGCGGTCCGAAGAGCAGGCGACTCTGCGCTTCGCGATGCCGTCAGGCGCTTCGAGAAGCGCGAAGTCGACCGCTTCCTGGAGAGGGATTTCGGGGGTGAGGCAGCGCTCGCGAGTCTGCCAGAGCAGGTGCAGGCTGCTCTCGAGTTTGCTGCCGCGCGGATACGCTCGTTTCACGAGCGCCAGAAGGAGTTCCTCGGAGGCTTCGAGTACGCTGACTCGGGAGTCTCCCTGGGGACGAGGGTGGAGCCGCTCGGCCGCGTCGGTGTCTACGCGCCGGGTGGCAAGGCGCGCTATCCGTCCAGCGTGCTGATGAGCGCGGTGATCGCCCAGGTCGCCGGGGTGCCAGAGATCATCGTCGCGACGCCAGATCCATGCCCAGAGGTGCGCGCCGCCTGTCACCTCGCCGGGGTGACGGCGATCCTGAATGCCGGCGGTGCGCAGGCGATCGCGGCGCTGGCCTATGGCACCGAGAGCGTGCCGCGGGTGGACAAGATCGTCGGCCCGGGCAACATCTATGTGGCCGCGGCAAAGCGCCTGGTGTTCGGAGAAGTCGATATCGACAGCATCGCCGGGCCCAGCGAGATCCTCGTCGTCGCGGACGACACCGCGAATCCTCGAGTCGTGGCCGCCGACCTGCTGTCTCAGGCAGAGCACGACGAGGCGGCTTATCCACTGCTCGTGACCACCGACGCCACCCTGGTCGACGCCGTGGACCGGGAGCTCGCAAGCCAGCTGGCGGAGCTCCCGCGCCAAGGCGTGGCGGAGCGATCGGTCGGTGACCACGGGTTTGCGCTGATCGTGGAGGGGCGCCAAGATCTGGCGCGCATCGCGACCTTACTCGCCGTGGAGCATGTTTCCGTGCAGACACGCGAGGCGCGTGGACTGGCTGATGAGATCGGGCGCGCAGGGGCTCTCTTCATTGGTCATCACACGCCCGAAGCCGCGGGGGACTACGTCGCGGGACCTTCGCACGTCTTGCCGACGGGGGGCGCCGCCCGCTTCGCATCGCCGCTCGGAATCTACGACTTCGTGACTCGCTGCTCGCTGATCACCTACGAGGCGGACGCGCTCGCAGCACAAGCGGACGCGATCACCTCGCTGGCGCGTTGCGAGGGGCTCGAGGCCCACGCTCGAGCTGTGGAAGTGCGCACCAGGGGCCTGAAGTAAAGTTCAGATTTAGGGCGAGCCGCACCGCTCAAATCACCGCGCGGATTCTCACTGTGTCTCGGCGGGCACCAGGAGCCATTCCGCTCTGGCTGCCAGGCTTGGCCCCGACGGTAGCCTAACTGACCACCTCCCTCTACAGGGGCTTAACAACCGCTCGGATCCCAACTATCACAGGCGCCCCGGTGGGGCGTGTGCGGAAGTTGGCGGCGTTCGTCGAGCAACGGACCCGGTGGTTAGCTCCCTAACGCACCTCAGCGGCAACTCTTCAAGTTCTTGGAATTGCAGGGCTTTGGGAATGGCCCGCTTGTTGCTTAAACCAGTCGCTGGCGCCGTCTGCGCTGGAACCGACACGGCTAACACCGTTCGTTCGAAGGAGAACTCATGACCCTTAAATGGACCCGGCCACTGCTCGCAGCGTCAGTCGGGCTGCTCGCCACCCTCGGGTGTGCCGAGGAGCGAGAGCCGATTAACCGCGTGCAACCCAATGCCCTCGAGAAGAGCTTTTTCGTGGGTGAGGATCTGCAGAGTGATGCAGACAACCCCGCATTCTACGCCAACGGCACCGTGCTCGACATCGGCTACGGTGCGACGCAGGACGCGTTCTTCGATGGCTTCTACGCCAATGACCTGTCGATCATTCGCTGGCAGATCACCGAAGACCGCCTGATCGGACGCCTGGCGTACGAGCGCATCGATGGCTCCGACGGCCAGGGCGCCGGAATGGAGACGAACGACGGCCAGGTCGTCTACGCCTTCAACATCCAGGGTCACTTCGACATCAAGCGCAGCTACAACCCGTCCACGGGCGAAGAGCTGAACGTGATCGAGGAGAACACCTCGGACGCGCCCTGGTACCAGCGCAAGTACTTCCGCGTGGATTGGTCTCGGAACCTCATCACCGAGGCTTACGACTTCGACACGCTGGCGATCTACGGCATCTTCTTCGGCGCTTATCAGTACGAAGAGACCGGCTACTACGTCAACGATCCCAACGACGAGAACGCGCCCAACTTCGAGAAGGACTACTTCGACGTCACCACCAAGGCGTGGGCGAAGCCGCAGACCATCGACCTCGGTGGGCTGTTCGGCTACGGCGAGGTGCCGGTCTGCTTCTTCGACGCCGACTTCTCTGGTGGCCAGGCCCCGGCCGGCAACTGCAACCCGCAGGAGCTGACCATTCGCCACTCGTTCTGGAAGGTCAAGGACAACGACTACCAGCCCCAGGATTGGGACGGCTACCGCTTCCAGGCGGCAGGTGCCTTCACCAAGGACCGTCGCGGTTTCGCGCGGAACTACGGCATGGTGGACACCCAGTGGCGTCGCTTCATCTCCCGCTACAACATCTGGGATCGCAGCCACTACTACTCCAAGCCGGAGACGATGGAAGGCGCGATCGAGTGCTACACCCCGGACAGGACCCCCGTGGGCTCCGATCCGAACCGCGACGTCGACGGCGACGGGACGGCCGACGAGTGCCAGGACGCTGGCAAGGGATCGCAGTGCGACACCTTCAGCCAGAAGTGCACCCTGCCGTTCGCTCAGCGCAAGGTGAACCCGGTCGTTTGGTACTACACCAACAAGAGCGACTACCGTTACTGGGAGGGCACCTACTGGGCGACCCAGGAATGGGACGTCGCGATGCGTATCGGCATCCAGGCCGCGCGCAACGCCGAGTGCAACCGTGTCAAGGGCGGTGACTGCGACGCGCAGTTCCCGGTTCCGCACGGACAGATGGACGAGAACGAAGACGCGCTCGCTGTCTGGCGTGAGGTCGACGCTTGCCGCGCCAACAACGGCAAGAGCGACCCCAGCAAGCGCTGGGACACCGCGGCTTGCGAGAGCGTAGCGGACCAGACGCTCGCGAAGCGCGGGTACTCGAGCGACGATCCGGAGTATCGCGCGCTCAAGACCATCGCCATGATGAAGGACGCTGTGATGCTCTGTCACAGCCCGATCGCCGCTGACGATCCGGCCGAGTGTGCCCCCGGCGAGGAGCGACTGCCCCTCGACGTGAGCTCCGCGGACTGCCAGTTGGTGCCCGAGCTGAAGGCCAAGAGCGCCGACGAGCGTACCGATTCCGACAATCACGTGATCGACGCCTGCGCAAAGGCCTACCACGTGCGGATCGGCGACGTGCGTCGTCACCTCGTCAACGTGATCGACACGCCCCAGACTGGGTCGCCGTGGGGCTTTGGTCCCACCTACGCGAACCCGCTCACGGGCGAGGCGATCAGCGCCAGCATCAACGTGTGGTCGTGGCCGACGGACTTCATCGCACAGTCCGTGGTCGACATGAGCCGCTTCATCAAGGGCGAGCTGAGTGTCGATCAGGTCACCGACGGCAAGTTCGTGAAGGACTGGGATCGCGCGGCGGAGGTCATGACCCAGGGCGGTGCCCTGGCTCCCATGACCAAGGCCGAGGTTCAGGAGCGCAAGGCCCAGATGTTCCAGGCCATCGGCAAGGACATCGACACCGGCATCGCGAACATCGACCCCAGCGCCAAGATCGAGAAGAAGGTCGTCGACAAGCTGATGCAGGTCCGCAACACCCGAGCGTCCATCGGGGCGACCTCGGCGATGAAGCAGACCTACTTCGCACGCATGCAGACGGCGTACGGCAGCCAGACCGAGGCTCAGCTGATCACGCCCGCGATGCAGCAGCTCGCTGGCTCCGGCAGTCTGCCGACGTCGGCGGCCCTGGACTTCGCGTCACCCTTGCGCGGTCGCATCAACCCGACGCTTCACCGCGACATGATGCAACTGGGTGAGGTCGGCCTCGCGAACCGTGGTGCTTGCTTGCTCCACGCGGACGAGTTCGCGCCGTCGCCCACGGCCATGACGGGGCTCGCGGACAAGCTCGAGGCGAAGTTCACCGAGCAGTACGGCGTCTTCAACAAGGACGACGACCTTCAGACTCAGCTCAAGCGAGCCGATGCGATGAAGAACTACGTCGCCCAGAAGATGCACTTCGCGGTCATCACTCACGAGATGGGCCACACCTTCGGCTTCCGTCACAACTTCGTGAGCTCCTCGAACGCCTTCAACTACCGCCCGCAGTACTGGCAGCTGCGTACCCGCGACGGTTCGGTCACCAAGGAGTGCTCCGATCTGGCGCAGGGTGATGCCGCTCAGAACTGCATCGGCCCGCGTTACTACGACCCAGTCACTCAGGAAGAGCACGACGGCATGATCGGCATGTGGTCCCACTCCTCCATCATGGATTACGCGGGTGACTACGCGCAGGACATGGTCGGTCTGGGTGGATACGACTTCCACGCGGTGAAGATGTTCTACGGCGACACCGCTTCGGTGTTCCAGCAGGACGACATGAAGACGGGGCAGCCGCTGGCTCAAGCCATCAACGAGTCAATCCTCGACTCGTTCGGCGGTATCCTGGGCTACATCTACCAGGATCAGCCGGGCGGTCAGGGCACCTCGATTCACTACTCGCAGCTGCAGAAGGTCTACAAGCTGATCGACAACTGCCAGGCGGTGAACCCCGAGGACTACGTTCCGAGCAACTGGGATTCGTCCAAGAGCGGAGCCTTCGATCCGGTCCTCGACGGACACCTGGTTCGCGTGAATGGTAGCTACACCCGCTGCAAGCAGCGCAAGCTCGACTACGTCAACTGGGATCAGTTGTCGGGTGGCGGCTTCGAGGCTGGCAACGCCGACGCTCAGGCGACCGGCGGAACGGGTCCGAGCATCGATCCTCAGGGTCGTACCCGCTTCCCGTTCGGTTTCGCGACCGATCGCTGGGCGGACCTCGGCAACCTCGCCGTCTACCGTCACGATCAGGGCGCGGACCCCTACGAGTTGTTCGAGTTCTTCATCTCCGAGCAGGAGCTGCGGCACATCTTCGACAACTACCGTCGCAACCGGAACACGTTCAGCGTGCGCGGGGCGGCCAACCGTGTGTTGACTCGCTACAACACGAAGATGCGCGATGGCGCCAAGGGTCTGGGCCTGATCTACAATATCATCCAGAACCTCCAGCCCGGTGCGTTCAGTGCCTACGTCGATGCATTCGGCTGGGGCGACAACATGCTGGCTGCCGGTATGGCGTTCGACCACTTCACCCGTCAGATGCAGCGTCCCAACGCTGGTGCTCACGAGGAACCTGGTCAGTTCACGATACCCAACGTGATGCAGCCCCTGGTTGCCAACGAGCAGGCTGCTCCTGGCGACACGATCCTCACCGTGCCCGATGGCCCCCAAGGCTACTGGAACACCGTGGGAATCGGCGGCAAGCTCGTCAACAACACGCTGTCGGACAACCGTGGCGAGTACGACTCCGAGTTCACCCTGAACGCCGGTTCGTACTACGACAAGGTCTACTCCACGATGCTGCTCACCGAGTCGGTGGACAACTTCATCAGCAGCTCGCTGGACGACTTCGTCGACGCTCGTTTCCGTTCGGTATCGCTCGCCGACCTGTTCGGAGATGGTTACCGCCGCTGGCTGGCCAACAACCTCACGGGTGATGGCTGGATCAAGGGCGCGCGTGTCGCGGCGACTTCTACGGGCAATCCTCAGGTGGACAAGGACGGTTACCCTGCGCAGCCCCTGGGCTGGATCAGCTGGTGGCCCTCTACCCCCGAGGTGTGCTTCCCGAACGAAGGAACCACGATCTGCTCGGCCTACGGCAAGGACGGCACGAGCTTCAAGCCGAACACCCCCGAAGTCAGCCGTGCACTGGATCCCCAGATCGGTTGGGAGCAGCAGAAGTTCCTGATCGCCTGGACCCTGGTGTACCTCCCCGAGAACCAGAAGACCCGCTGGCTCGACCAGATGGGGATCTGGAGCCTCGGAGCGGACACCGACCCTGGCTTCGACAATCGCATCGAGTTCCACATGCCCACCGGCGAGGTCTACATTGCCCGTACCTACGGCACGGAGACCTTCTGCTTCGGCAAGAACACCAGCGGCACGCCGGCGTGTGAGACCGTTCAGCGTGGTATTGGTGCCCGCATCCTCGAGTACGCGAACCAGCTACTCAACGCGGCGTACCAGACCACCGAGGTCGATCACAACGGCACCACCTGGTACCTCCCGGTGATGGACGCGGGGACGGGGCAGCCTCTGCTCAGGTCTGGCACCAGCTGCGACAGCAGCGCGGCCTGCCTGAAGCTGCAGGACTTCGTCTCGGTGCCCGACTTCATGCGCCAGGCCATGCACGACTTCGGCATGGCTGACCCGAGCATGAAGGGGATCTACGGCGTGGGCGAGTGATCACCCAGCGGTAGAAAAATAGAGAGACTGGCGGCTCGAGTGGGAACACACTCGGGCCGCGGTCGTTTTGTTGAGGCAATGTTCTGGATGAAAAGTCTTCTGTCTTCTGCGCTTGTTTCCGCGTGCATCGGCTCGGCTCTCGTGTTGCCCGCGTGCGACGAGTCGAACGAGACGCCCTCGGCGGCATCGAGCAAGGCCCCCGATGGCTCGCGGATGGACGCGATGCGAGCGGACTGGCTCAAGCGCTGGCCTCAGTTCCCGGCTCTCCCCGAGTGCGTCGGTCTATCCGAGAAGGACCGCACGCTGTGCACGGATGCCATCGACAAGCGAGAGGCCTTGAAGGCTGGCGAGGAGAAGAAGGTGCCTGCCGCAGAGCACTTGAAGCTCGCCGCCGAGGCGGCGGACGTCGCCGCCGAAGCGGGTGAGAAGCTCGAGCTGGCCTACATGCAGAAGCTCGTCCTGCGCGCTGATCCCAAGGCGGAGGACAAGCACCACCCAGCGCCGAGCGCGGCCCCCAGCGCGCCTTCCCCAGCGGCTTCCGCGCCCATCCCCGCCCCCTCTGGTTCGGACCAGCCGAAGAACGGGGTGATGGCCGCAATCGAGGCGGCCAAGCACGGTCAAACGAAGGATCGCGACCCGCTGCAGCTCGCTGGCTTCCAGTACTACAACGCGGAGCGAGACGCCTTGCTGCGGCTCGCGGGGTACATCCGTGAAGGCGCTCCCGAGGAGCGTGCCCAGGCGCTGGAGCTGTTCGAGAAGCATGCTCAGCGCCACCCCAAGTCAGGGCGTGCGCGTCAGCTGCTCAATGAGGCAATCATCCTGGTGAGCGACAAGGTGCTGCGCGAGCGCCTGCGCAAGATCCGCGAAAAGATGGGTCCAGGAGCCGTACCCGCGCCCAGCGCGAGCGCAGAGAAGTAGTCCAGGCGGCGTGACGGTTGACGAAGACCTCGGAAACGACCAGAACCCACGCCATGGCTCGCAACGTCACCTGTATCAAGCTCGGCCGCGAGGCAGAGGGGCTCGAGAAGCCGCCGTTCAAAGGCGATCTCGGTCAGCGCGTGTTCGATAACGTCTCCAAGGATGCTTGGCGGATGTGGCTCGAGCACTCGAAGATGTTGATCAACGAGTACCGCCTCGACCTGACCAGCGAACAGGGACAGCGTATCTGGATGACGGAGCTCGAGAAGTACTTCTGGGGCGATGGTTCCGAGTTGCCGCCCGAGTTCCAGCCGAAGGGCTGAGGAAGCCCGCGGCCGGCAGCAGGCGCCCCCCTGTGGGCTCCCAAGGATTGTCAGGCGCAGGCGCACCAAGTACGCTCGCGCGCGATGCTCGAGACGCTGTCCAAGGATGACCGGCTACTCCTCTTGAAGTTCGTCTGTGCCTTCGCCTGGGCGGACCTCCAGGTGCAGAAGCAAGAGCGCCAGTTCGTTCACCGTTTGGTGAAGCAGCTCAAGCTGGAGAAGGACGAGGCCAAGCTGGTGGACGGCTGGCTCGAGAATCCTCCGACTCCAGAAGAGGTCGATCCAGCGACGGTGCCTCGGAAGCACCGCAAGCTGTTCCTCGACACAGCCAAGAAGCTGATCGAGAGCGATGGCAATATCGACGCCAACGAAGCGGAAATATTCGAGTTACTCGAGCAGCTCCTGGTCTGAGCCGGGCCGTGTAGGTCGCTCGGCCGGCCCTGGGTTGGCAACCGCTTCGGGTTCGCGCTAAGCCGTTCGCCCTGATGTTGCGCCCCCTCGCAGTCATCATCGCCGCGATGTACCTGACTCGCCCCGGGATGCCTTACCCGGAGGCGGAACGCTACGCGAAGGTCATCCAGGAAGAGGCGAAGGCCCGTGAGTTCGACCCGCTGAGCGCGGTTGCCATCGTGCACTTCGAGACCGGTTTCTTTCCCGAGCTGGTCAGCGAGAACGGTGAGGACTACGGGCTCGGTCAGATCCGAGCGCGCTACATCGGTGCCTGCAAGGACGACGAGGACCCGGTTCACCACCCGAGCGACGAGTGCAAGGCCGTGAAGGAGCAGTTGCTCGAGGGGGAGGCAAACCTGCGCTGGGTTGCCAGGCTGATCACGCGCAACAGGAAATTCTGCAAGGAAAAAACTGGCAGCGCCTGGTTCCAGCAGTGGTTGGCGAGCTATCAAGGGCTGAACTTCCCCAAGCAGAAGCGCTGGTGTCAGCCAAAGAAGAAGACCTGGCGCGTGGTCAACTACCACAAGGAGCTGAAGCGGGAGCTACTTGCCTCGGGGAAGCTGAAGAAGAAGCACCGCGAGCTGGTGGAGCAGAAGCGCAAGGAAGCCGAAGCGGATCAGGCAGAGCACTCCAAGCGGCCGAAGAAGGCTCCTCCCCCCAAGAAGGAATAGCCGAGGAACTCGAGGCAGAGTCAAGAGAGCTCCGCGTGGCCCTCGTCGAGTCCGCTCGTAGTGGCCGTCCGCATGTTTCGAGCAAGGCGCCGTGAAGTGGCTACCGAGCTTCCAGTGCGTCGAGTGCAGTGACGGCAGGGGCGAGCTCGGCCTGAGTCTCGTCGGCATAGAAACCCCGGTAGGATTCCGGTAGCAGCCTCGCGATGGCCAGGCCGACGGCGTGCATCTGTGTGCCACGTTTCCCCTCGGAAGCGTCTGCCAGGGCCTCGGCGCTGATCGCCCGGCCAATCCGCGCGTCCACGTGGGTCGTATGCGCGTGCTCCTCGCCGATCGGCACCAGATGCTCCGTCCCGGTGAGCGCGAGCGGAACGATCTGAGTGCCCGGTACCTCGAGGTAACGTGACACTGCTCCAAGCGCTGGCTGCATCGCTGCCGCACGGCTGCGCGTGCCCTCGACGAAGATCAGCAAGTGGTCGCCGCCTCGCAAGCGCTCTTCGCAGGTGCTGATGGTCTCTGCCGCCAGGCGGGCGACCTCGCGTCGCGGCATCACGGCTTCACCCGACGCGCGGCTCGGGCTCTGCGGCAGCTTGATCGCACCGAAGCACAGGCTGCTGAAGCGACGGAACGCCTCGGTGAAGACCTTCGGACCAGCCAGCACACACAGGCGCTCGACGCTCTCCGCGTGCCCTTCACGTTCGAGCAAGTAGGCGAACAGGTTCGCATCGGAGAAGGACAGGTGATTCGCCAGGTACACGCTCGGCGTTCCGACTCCGGGCAGGTTCCGAGCGCCGTGCAGTGCGGAGTCCCGGGTCACGGTCAACTCACCCAATGCGAAGTTGATTCGGCGCGCCAGGCGGTTGGGTGGGAAGTAGCCCCAGCCCTCGCCCGTCGTGACCAGGCGCCGCAGCAGCTCTCGCCGCGCCTCCTCGCCTTGCTGCTCCAGCAGTGCGTTCAAGCTGGAACGCACTTCCTCGGCGAGAGCGGGCGTGACGAAGCTCGCAGCGGTCTCGACCAGCAATCGGGCGCCGTCCTCCAGGGCCATGGGCGCGACCATAGCAGCACAACCAAGTCATGGTACGCCCATCCTGACGCAGAACTTAGGTGCTTTCAGATGCTAGACTCCCTGCATCCTCCGAGGAGGGGTCTGGCCTATGAACCTTGAGCGCATGCTGGAAAAGTGTCGGCGCGAGCAGTGGAGCGTCGAGGACCTGGACTGGAGCGGAACGCCCCGCACCATGTCCGAGGACGACGAGCGGGCGATCGTTCAGTACTTCACCGACATGGCGGGCATCGAGCGCCTGGCCGGTGCTCTGTTCGAGGAGCAACGCCGGCGCGCCGAGGACCCGACCTTGAAGTCGATCTTCGCCACCTTCGTCGAAGACGAAGAGCGTCATGCTCAGGCGGCTGAGCGCTTGGCTCGCTACTACGACACGCGCAGGCTCCAGACCTACCAGATGAACCGCGCGCTCCAGCGCTTCCGACCGCACTTCGTTGCGTCCGTGAAGTATCTCTCTGCGGAAATTGCCAATGCGTACATCACGAGCGGCGAGCTGATCCTGGACATCGCGCTGCTGCGGTCCATCAACGACTACGTGCACGACGCGATGAGCGAGCGCGCGATGGATCTGATCAATCGCGACGAGTCGCGCCACATCGCCATCGACTTCCACATGATCGGCTACTACTCGTCTCAGGACTACGCCGACAAGCTCGCGGCGGAGGCGAAGAAGCCGCTGTTGATCCGGCTCTCCGCGCTTTGGTCCTTCGCGCACGTGCTCTACTATGGGGCTCCGTTCTTCCGCGGCGTGTTCTTCAAGCCGATGCAGGTCGTCGACCCGAGTGGTGTCCGCATGAAGGAGGCGTTCAAGCGCATCCAGCTCCTGTCGAAGAAGCCAGGCGTCCGACGCAGCAACTTCGTCAAGTTCATGGAGCGGCTGCAGGATCAGTACAACGACTCGAAGCTGACGCGGCTGGTGTTTGGTCGCGCCATCGAGCGCTTCCTCGGCGTGGGCCCAGAGATGATCGCGCGCCTGTATGATGAAGCCGAGCGCGAGCGCGCCTCACGGATGAGCTACGACGAGCTCGCGGCGGACGCGCTGCAAGCGAAGTTCGCCTGAGACCGAGCGTGCCCTGGCTCTGCCCGGCCGACGGGGGCCGCGGTGTCAGCGAGAGCAGGCGTCCTTGCTCTTGCACACGCTGCCGACGCAGTGGTCCGAGTAGCACATGCTGTCGTCCTCGCAGTTGCCTCCGAGGCGCTGGAGGTTCCGGCAGGTGCCGTTCACGCAGCGAGCGAAGGGCTGGCACTGCGGCCCGAAGACCTGCGCGCAGGTCTCACCCGCTGCGGGTAGCGCGACGCAGGTTCCCGACGTCGCGTCCTGGAGCTGGCAGTAGGCGTCGCCCCCGCATCCATCGGGAAACGCAGGCTCGCAGCTCTCGCCGAGGTCCGAAGCCTTCTTGCAGGTGCCCGAGGTGCCAGAGCCGGGTGCACACACCAGTTCCAGCGAGCACAGCGGGCCCTTTGCGATGTCGCAGGACTGGCCTTCGTTGGTGGTGAAGAGCGAGCTCACGTCCTCGCAGCGACCCCGGGTGTCAGCGGTGGCGCCGAAACAGAAGCTGCCCGCAGCGCACTGGACGCCGCCTTCGTCGCAGGCGCTACCCTTTGGCAGCGGGGCGGCACAGGTGCCGTCGGGGGCGCAGATCAGGCCTTTGCCACACGCGTAGTCGCCGCCACAGCCGCTCCCTGCGCCTCGGCGTTCGCTGCACTTGCCGGGGCAGGCGCCGTCGGCGTCACAGAAACGCGTAGCACCGCACTCACCATCCACCGTGCACTCGCCGTCGAGCTCGGTGGTCCCTTCGATGGTGTCGTCGCAGACCTTGGGCAGCCCCCCGAGCAGCACGTCACACCCACCGTTTGCGATGGCGTCCAGGCAGGCTCGTGCCGCGGTGGGGTGGTACACTACGCGCCCATCGGCGACTGCCGCCTTCAGCGCAGGGTAGTCCGAGTCGGTGAACATGCGTCCCTGCAGGGTCGTGCACTCCTCGTTGGGCAAGTAGACCGCGGTCAGCGCGCCGCCGCAGCGCTCGAGCAGCTGACAGGTCGATTTCACGAGCTCATCGGGGAGCTCCTCGAAAGCGATCCCCGCGTCGCTCTTCGCGCCGTCGTCACTCGAGCTACAGCCGGAAACCACGCAAGCCAGCGCGAGCACGCCGAGCCCCAGGCCACCAATCAAGCGCATCATGCGCCGAGTCTAAACCACTCCTGGAGTCAGCTTCAGGATTTGCTGGATGTCTTCGAGCTGGCCGCCTTTGGCTTGTCGCTCGCCAGCGCGGCTTCGGCGAGCTCCGCGAGCTCTGGATCCAGCTTCTCCTTGTCGGTGAGCTGCGCAGGGTCGCCCGCCGCCTTCTTCCCCCTGGACCACACGTTGCGCTTGGTGTGCAGGAAGAAGACCGCGAACAGGCCGTACTCGCCCAGCATCAGCAGCAGCAGCGAGAAGTGCGGGAAGCCATCGACGAACAGCGAGATGGTGCGGGAGAGCGGCATCAGGAGCAGCACGACCACGAACAGGGTCGCGTGGCGCTTCTCCGTGAGGATCTGCTTGTTGAGCACGGCCACCGCGGCGCCGAAGCCGATGGCGATGGCCCCCATGTAGCGCAGCTGGTTCAGCAGCGACGCCACACCGCTCTGCTCCAGCATCTCGGTGCTGACGCCGACCATCTGCGCTGCGTCCTTCGCGCCGATCAGCATGAAGCCACCGGCGCCGATGAACACCAAGACGTAGAGCCAGAGGCAGATCCGAGCGAGCGCTTTCACGGCGCCGAGTATCTCACGCACACGGCCTGAGCCCAAGCGCCGCTCATCGCGGCTTCTCGAGAGACGCTCGGGAGCCGTCCTGGCGCCGTCTCGATCTGGCGCAGCCGAGCTAGCGAGCCTGCGCCCGGCACGGGGTCAGCGCAGGAGGCCGCGTTCACGGAAATAGGCCATCGCATCTCGCAGAGTCTGCTCGAACGGACGATAGGTCGCCCCGAGCTCCAGCACGGACTTCTGGTTGGAGTAGTAGCACGGACGCAGCGTGTACTCGAAGAAGGCGCTGGTCACCGGCGGTTCTTTTCCGCGAAGAATCGAAATTCGCTCGACGCCCCGAACCAGGCGCTTGGCGAGCGCGGTCGGCAGGCGCTTCATCGGACGCTGCTTGCCGGATGCCTCGAGGATGGCCTCGAGCAGCTGGCCGTTGCTCAGATTGTGGGCGGTGGCGATGTAGCGCTCGCCAGCGCGACCCTTCTCCGCCGCGAGCACGTGGACCAGCGCTGCGTCCCGCACGTCGACGTAGCTCATCCCGCCGTCGGTGTAGATCGCCGGTCCCTTCATCTCCAGCGTGTTGAGCACGATCTTGCCCGAGGGCGTCGGAGCGATGTCACCAGGACCGAGCACCGCTCCGGGGCACACCACCGAGACGTCCATGCCCCAGGTCGCGAAGCTCTCAGCGACCTCGCGGGAGTGGTACTTGGAGCGACTGTAGTGCATGTCCACCTCCCAGGCCTCGTACGCCGCGCTCTCGTCTCCGAGGCGTCCAGGAGCTGGTCTCCCCAGGGAAACAATGCTCGCGGTGTAGATGGTGCGCTCGACACCGGCTCGCCGCGCTGCCTCGAGCATGTTGAAGGTGCCCCGCAGGTTGACCTCGTACATGGGCCGTGGATCCGTCATGTACGCCTTGTAGACGGCGGCGGCGTGAAACAGCGTGTCCACGTCGCGAACGGCTTGCCGGCAAGCCTCCAGATCCAGGACGTTGCCGCGCTGGATCTCCACGTCGAGCCCCTTCAGGTTGTCGCTGGGCTCGTCGGGCAATGCCAGCACCTTCACCGTCACGCCGCGCTCGACCAGCAGGCGAACGATGGCGCTTCCGAGAAACCCGCAGCCGCCAGTGACCATTGCTCGCTTCACATTCCCTCCTGGATAAAGACGCGGCGACGAAGGTGACGACGCCGGGCAGTGGGGAGCCTACTACACCGCGCCGGGCGACTCGCTTTCGTGGCGTGGGCAGCAGGGCGCGCCAGCTCGAGGATCTGCCGTTCCTGGAAGGTTGTTCCAAGTATGCAACAGCGCAGCGCTTGCTCTCTGGTGCGCTGGCGCCAAACCGCCTTGGCCGCTGCGTCCGCGGCAGGCTCCGGCTGGCGGCCGGCCCGCCGGCTCCGCTAGACTACCTCGGTCGAGGTGGCGTTCCAGGCGTCACTGCTCGTCCAGCGATCGCTCGCAGCGCTGGACACAGGAAGGACCAAGCATGAGCCGCTTCAAATTCATCGCCGACAGCTTCTCTCAGCGCGTTGCCCAGCGACGGATCGGCGCTCCAGCGGCGATGTTGCTCGGCGTGCTGCTGGGACTGAGCGTCGTGGGCTGCGGCAGCGACGAGGAAGTCCAGGATGAGGCCGAGCTGCAGGTCGGGTTCGACGACGCCACGATGGCTGAACTGAAAGGTGTCGGATTGGACCGCTACATCGGTGAGTTCGAGCCCGACGAGGTACGGGACTACGGCGAGGGGCTGTATGGCTTCCAGTTCGCCGCGGACGAGAACGGGCCGATCTGCTTGTGGGGCGATCCCTATGCGTTCGGGCTGCTGGACCAGGGCTCCGAGGACCTGCTGATCTACCTCCAGGGCGGCGGTGCTTGCTGGTCAGAGCTGTGCTCGGCGAACACCAAGGCAGGCGATCGCGTCCCGACGCTCGGTTGGACGGACCCGTCGAGTGAGCAGAACCCGTTCTACGGATACAACATGGCTCACGTCGCCTACTGCGACGGGTCCGTGTTCAGCGGCGACAACGAGATCGATCAGGGGGACGGCACCATCCGCTACCACCACGGCCTCGCGAACCTGACCGCCGCGATGGACGTGCTGAAGGAGCGCTACCCGGAGCCCAAGCGCATCGCGCTGGTCGGCTCGAGCGCTGGCGGCTACGGCACGATCATCGGGACTGCGGCGGTGCGCATGCAGTGGCCGCACACCCACCTCGATGTGATCAATGACGCGGGTCTGGGGCTGACCAACCCGGAACGCCCCGAGACGCTCGAGAACTTTAAATCCGAGTGGAAATTTGATCAGTTCATCCCACCTTCCTGCGAGACGTGTCAAGAAGGCCAGTTCTCGGAGATGATCGCCTGGGCGCTGGAGCGCGATCCCAGCCTGCGAGTGGGTGCCTTCTCCTCCTACGAGGACGCGGTGATTGGCGGCGTGTTCCTTGGCATGGCTGGCCCAGACTTCAAGGCGCTGCTGCTCGAGGAGACTGGCAGTATTCACGAGCGCAGCCCAGACCGTTTCAACCGCTTCTACATTGCGGGCTCGCAGCACACTGCGGCGATCGGCCTCTACGATCACCAGGTGGACGGAACGCTGCTCACGACCTGGGTGGACGAGATGCTGGATGCCGACCCCGAGTGGCCCGATCTGCTACAGAGTGACGACTGATGTCGCTACGTAGCCTCGGACTCCCTGACAAGGTCTACACCTACCTGCTCGAGCACTCGTTGCGCGAGCCTGACGTGCTCGCCGCGCTTCGTCAGGAAACCGCGAAGCACTCCGCCGCTCGCATGCAGATCTCCCCAGAGCAGGGCCAGTTCATGCGACTGTTGGTCGAGCTCATGGGGGTGAGGCGCGCGATCGAAGTCGGCGTGTTCACGGGGTACAGCTCGCTCAGCGTCGCTCTGGCCATGCCCGACGACGGAGAGCTCCTGGCGTGCGACGTGAACGCCGAGTTCACCGCCATCGCCAGGAAGTACTGGGAGCGCGCCGGGGTGAGCCACAAGATCGAGCTGGTGCTCGCTCCCGCATCGGAGACGCTGAAGTCACGCGTCGCTGCGGGCGAAGCAGGTAGCTACGACCTGGCCTTCATCGACGCGGACAAGGGCGGCTACCAGACTTACTACGAGCGATGTCTCGAGTTGCTCAGACCCGGTGGTCTGATCCTGGTGGACAACGTGCTCTGGAGCGGGAGCGTCGCCGATGAGTCGGATCAAGACGAGGACACTCGCGCGATCCGCGAGCTCAATGAACGTATCCACGCGGATCAGCGGGTGAGCGTCAGCATGCTTCCCGTCGGTGACGGGCTGTACCTGGCGCGAAAGCGCTGAGCCTCGGCGTCCGTTCTCAGCGTCGATCAGTTGGGGCGCAGACCTGGCAGTGCCCAGTCCGTGAAGGCTTCGAAGTAGGCCCGTAGACCGTCGCTCTGGTCCTTCCACTGGCAGCCCAGGAACTCGTGGAAGAGCTGCACCGCCAGCGCCCCGGCTGGATAGACCTCGGAGGCTCCAGGGCGTGATGCTTCCCACTCCGCCTGGCCCCAGGCTGCGGCCCTGAGTTCACTGCCCAGCGCTGGCCCGAGGGCCATGCGCTGGTACGCCACTGCGCCGGCCGCCTGGGTGACGATGTTCAGGCTGCGCCCGGGATCGTCGATGGCGTCCAGTGTCATCACGGCGCAGCCCGCGGCGTAGTTCGCGCCGAGCGCCGCGTAGCGAAGCACCACGGTCGTGGCGTGCCGGTCGAGTCCGGTCTCCGCCTTGCGCTTCATCAGCTTGAGGGACTCGGTCACCGCCTCGGTCGTACGTTTCTCTGCGGCAACGATGGCGGTGTAGGCCTCGCTGCGCGCCTTGCGGGTGGCTTCGACGTCGACCTTGCCCTGCACCCAGGCGTGAGCGACGGACAGCTGATCCAGGAGCGGTCGATTGGCTCCCGGGGGCATCGACTGCCGCAGCGCGTAGTCTGCGAGCGTCACGCAGAGCGCTACGAGCGCGCGGTGCGTCTGGTCGCCGCGGCCGCAGATCTTCGCGGCACGCTCGATGGGCAGGGGAGCCGCGCCGGTGATCTCTTCACCTTGGTGGATGATGCGCAGCTGGAGCTTGCGCTTGATTCCGGGGCTTGCCATCGGCGCGTCCTATACGACACCCTCGGGCTCACGCATGCGCTTTGTGACGCCAGAGTCGACGCCGCGAGTCGGGCGTGGCGGCTCGACTGCTCGAAATGCAGGCGCGGCGAGCCTCGCGTCGCTCTGGCTGGTGGCGCTGTGGGGCTCGCTGGTGAGCTGCCACGACACCGAGGCGACCGAGCAGTCGCCCAGCGCCAAAGCCGCGAGCGCTGTGCCGGAGACACCGGTCGACGGCTCGGCCAGCGTAGCGCACCTCACCCCCGAACCCGGCCGGAGCGCCCGGATCAGCTCGAGCTCGAAGGCTCGGTCGGCGACGCTGCCTGACCCCTTGAACCCGACGCGCCCGTTCTTCGCCACCCAGCAGACCTACGCACCGCTGCCCAAGGGCTGGCGAGACGCACAGCCGGCGAAGGACCTGCAGTACATGAAGAGCCCCGAAGAGCGCGGTGGGGTCTTGCCGTGTGAGGCGCCAGATCCAGGGTTCGGCGTACACGACCCGAAGTGGATTCACGTGCAGCCCATGGGCAACTTCATCGTGCCGAAGCAGCTGGTGCTCGACGAGAGCGGTGGGTTCGACCTCGTGGTGCACTTTCACGGGCAACGCCCTGCGCGCAAGGAGCTGGTGCGCACCGGCGAAGACCTGGTGTTCCTGGGGGTGAGCCTCGGCATCGGCAAGGCGTACGCTCCGCCATTTCACGACGGGAAGCTGTTCGCTCAGCTAATTTCTGGCGTGGAAAATAAACTCGGGGCGAGGATGAAGCGAACGGTCCACGTCAGGCGCCTGGCCCTCTCGGGGTGGAGCCGTGGCTTCGAGGCGATTGGAGAGATCCTGTCGCAGCCCCTGGGAAAGAAGGTGGACGCGCTGGTGTTGATCGATAGCTTCCACGGTTCTCGGGATCTCGAGGCGCGCGCGCTGCGCCTTGCGCCGTTCCTGGAGTTCGCCCGAGGGGCGCAGGCCGGGAAGCGCTTCTTCTTTCTCAGCCACTCGGCGATCCCCACAGAAGACTACGCGTCGACCACCGAGACCGTGCACTGGCTAGTCTCCGAGCTCGGGGGAAGACCCGTTCCAGCCCGGCGGCGTGACGCGCTAGGCCTCGAGCTCACGGACTTCTTCGATGCCGGCGACTTTCACGCGCGGGGCTACGCCGGCAACGGCAAGCTCGACCACTGCGCGCATTTCGGCGTCTATCCCGACGCGATCCGCGCCATCGCGGCGCGCTGGAGGGGGAACCAGGCGCTCCCCCCCGCGCTCTAGTCCGGCGCCACGGCTGCCCGGAGGAAACAGCGCTAGCAGCCAGCGATGCCCGCGAGCTCTTGCGCGGTGAAGCCCATCAGGTGGAGCAGCGCGTCCAGGCGGCCCTCGTTGTGATTCAGGCTCATGTCGGCCACGGCCTGGAGCTTCGGCTTGGCGCGGTAGGCGATGCCAAGGCCCGCGGTCTGCAGCATGAAGATGTCGTTGGCCCCATCGCCGATGGCGACGGTCTGCTCGAGGCGCACCTCGTAGGTCTTGGCCATGTCCTTCAGGAGCTGCGCCTTGCGCTGGGGGTCGACGATGGTGCCCAGCACGTTGCCAGTCAGCAGACCGTCCTTCGCTTCCAGCTCGTTGGCGAAGGCGAAGTCCAGGTTGAAGCGCTGGCGCAGCTCGTCGACGAAGAAGTCGAAGCCGCCGCTCACCAGGCCCACGCGGAAGCCCAGGGACTTCAGGATCTTGACGAAGTTCTCGGCGCCGGGATTGAGTTCGAAGCGCTCGCTGAGGCCCCGCGCACGCTCCATCGGCAGCCCCTCGAGGAGCTTCACCCGCTCGCGCAGTGCGCCGGAGAAATCCAGCTCGCCCGCCATCGCACGCTTGGTGATCTCCGCGACGCGATCCTTCACCCCGCACAGATCCGCCAGCTCGTCGATGAACTCGCCCTTCACGAAGGTCGAGTCGACGTCCATACACACCAGGCGCTTGTTGCGACGGAAGATGTCATCTCGCTGCACCGCCATGTCGACGTGTAGCTGCGCGCCCATGGCGAGGAGCTCGCCCCGGAGCTCCATCATGTCGCCGTCACTGAGCTCCTTCTTCTCGGAGTCGGCGATCAGCTCAACCCCGCTGAAGCCGTCGTCGGAGAGCGGGCGGATCTGACGGATGTTGAGGTTCTTGCTGGCGATGTAGCGGGTGATCTGTGCCAGGGACGAGCCGTCCCCGAGCGATCCGAGGAAGCTGACGCAGAGCGCGCTTCGCGGCGGGAATGGGACGGATTCCATTTCCGCGGTGAAAGGTGCGACATCCACCTTGAGGCCCAGCTCGCTGCTGGAGAAGAGGATCTCCCGGAGCGCCCCCGATGTGGTGGGGAGGTCGATCACCGCGGAGAGGTTCAGGTAGCCGTGGAGCACCGACTGACCGATGTTCACGAGGCGGGCATGCTCTGACGCGATGATCTCGGCGAGCTTGGCGGTGACTCCCGGGCGATCCGGCCCGGCGACGTGGAGGATGATGCGATCGTTCTTGGCCATGATGATTGGCCCCGCTCGAATGCGGGGGCACGCTCCCCATAACGCGCTGCAATAGGGGCCTGCAAGCTCGCCCTGGACGACTCCTGTGTGGGGGGAGAGCGGGCGCGTTTTCATGGCTCGTAGCTCGCCAGTTTCAGTCTGACTGAACGCGGTGGCGGTCCCCGTGGGAAACTTGGCGGGGCGCGTACATCCCTGCGCGGCTATCCTGCGCGCCATGTGGATCACGGTCTTTCGCAATCGCTTGCGCACGGACGCGGCCGCTGACTACGGCGACGTCGCCTCCCGCATGAAGGCGCTGGCCCAGCGCATGCCCGGCTACATCGGCTTCAAGACCTTCAGCGCGGACGATGGTGAGCGCGTGAGCCTCGTCGAGTTCGATTCGCTCGAGGCTCTGCTCGCGTGGAAGAACCATCCCGAGCACCGCGCGGCCCAGGAGCGTGGTCGGCAGGCTTACTACAGCGAGTACTCGGTGCAGAGCGCGGAGATCGCGCGGGACTATCGGTTCTCGCTCGATCCCCAGCAACCTGCCTCCAGCGCCATCCGCTCGGGCGACTGAGCAGCGCCGCGCAACGTAGTGTTGCCGCGCTTGCTCCGAGGCAGGGGTGCCCGCCACACTGGAGCTGCGCTCGCAGGCATGCGCGCGGAAACGGACCTCTGCGATGAAACAGATCCCTCGGCGTGAAGCGCTTGGCAGCTTGGTGACCCTGGCGAGCGCGAGCGTGCTCGGCGCCGGAGGTCTGATGGCTTGTGACAGCTCGGCACCGGAGCCTCGCTCCGCCTCCCGCGCCCCACGGCCTCTGCCGACGCGTCGTGTGCCCCGTCGGTTCCGCAGCATGCCCACCGCCGAAGGTCGCGGCGCCATCGTGCACCGCATCTTCCCGGTGCCCGGCTTCCGTCACCTCGATCCCTTCGTCGTGCTCGACGACTTCGAGGTCGCGCAGCCTGCGGGCTTCCCGGATCACCCACACCGTGGCTTCGAGGCCTTCACCTACATGCTCGAG
>JAGQIY010000721.1 GCA_020430865.1 Myxococcales bacterium | reverse complement strand
CGGAGCGCTCCCTCTCCCCCCGAAAAACCCGACTCTCCTTGGGAAATTCCGCGACTTTCCCCGCTCCCCCCTGGTGTACGGCGCGGGACAGACCAGCACCCGGGACAGCGGCGGCGCGCTTCTCTCGGCCGAGAGGTCAGCCGCTCGCGCTCGCTCAGCTGACGCGCTCGGCGAGGTAGACGATGTCCTCTCCCCGCTCGGCGCTCGGGGTCGGCAAGAGCAGGTAGGCCTCGCGCTCGATCACGATGTTGAGTCCGGGACCCGAGCCGAGGCTCTCCCCAGGGTCGAGTCGCTCGAAGCTCGCGAAGTCACGCGCCAGCACGAAGTCGTGGGTCGGCTTCACCAGGCGCGCGAACAGGCGGTACACCTCGGCCTCCGTGTGCGGAAGGCCCCCGGACAGCGCACCAATTGCCACAAGGAAACTATCGAGAACGGCGTGCGCGTACTCCATGGTGCTCGGCGCCTCGTGCTGACCGCACTCGACCGAGACCGCTGGTTTGCCCTGAGAGACCAGCGAGCCGATGCTCACCTGGTCCATCAGCATCCCGGGGCCATCCCAGCCGTAGGTGACCTTGAAGCCCGTCGCGCTACCAATGCGCACCGCCTCAGGGGAGCCATCGCAGATCACGAACGGCGGCGTCGGCTGGCTCGCCGAGTGGATGTCCAGGAGCGCGTCCGCCCCGGTGATCAGCGGGCGCAGCTCCAGGGCGCGCTCGTGCTCGTACGTCCAGGCTTCGCGCGCCAGGGTGTCGACGTATGCGTAGGAAAACAGACGATTGATGTCCGTCCCGGCGTGGGTGTAGCGCCGACGCTGCTCGGTGGCCCGCGGGTTGCCATGAACGAAGACGACGCTGCCAGAGCGCTGCCGCTCGACGAACGGAGCCGGATCACGGCGCACGCTCTCGATGGCCGCGACGCCGCAGCGCTCGTTGCCATGCAGAGCCGCCAGGACGACGGTGATCGGCGGCTCGAGCTCACCGGTCTTGCTCAGGATCCAGGCGTCGGAGATGTTGGGATGGGGACGAAACACAAGGAGCCTCGAGTTGGGGGAGAGGGCGATCTAGCACGGAGCAACGAGCGCCACACCCGTCGAGGTCGTAGCTTCGCTGACGCGACGCGTACGCCACACTCAGCGGCGCGCCGCGATGCTAGCGACGCGTCTCTGCGTCCAGCACGGCACGCACGCGCTCGGCCCAGGCTTCGGCCTCTGAAGGTGTGCGACCGACGCAGGTCATCCCGAGCTTGCCAAACTGAGACAGCGCTCCCAGCAAGTGGAAGATCGCTCCCGTCGCCTGTCCCGGCTCGAAGTGGAGTTTGTGCTTCGAGGCGATGTCCAAGAGATCGGGCGGCAACAAGCCGACATAGGCGGGGGAGGTGAGGTTGTCCGTCGAGACGTAGTAGCGCGGCTCACCGCTCGGCGTGAGGTAGAGCCCGCTCTTCTGGTCGTAGTCTCCGTCGTTGGCCAGCTTGAGCAACATGAAGGGGTGAGTGGTCCCGGTCATGCGCAGATTGATCTCGATCGCGTAGTGCTTCCAGCGGCCGGGCTCGGTCTCCACGGTCACGAAGTCGACCGCGACGCGCCCAACGACGCCGCAGTCCCTGAGCACCGCTCCCACCTTCAAAGCGTCCCGCTGTATCCCGAGTCGATAGGCCTCGCTGGCAGGGAAGATGCACCCTAGATAGGTCTGCCCATCGACCGCCAGCTGTTGGTCGTGGGTGCTCATCACCTCGAGATCGCCCTTGGGGTCGATGCGGAGCTGAACACTCGGGCTCTTCTTGTGGCGTCCCTCCACGTAGGCTTCGACCACACCACCGATCCGCTCCAGTGCCGAGAGGAAACGCGGCCACGTCTCGTTGGCAGAGACGAAGGTGAGTCGCTCCAGCGCCTCGCTCACCGCCTGCGCCCGCTCCTTGTGGCTCGGCCCCGCACCGCGCGCCTTGGGCTTGACGTGGGCCAGCTCCTGCAAGCTGAGCGTCGCGTTGCCCTCGCCGCTGAAACCGTCGTTGAGCTTGACCATCACCCGACGCGTGCGCGGGTTCTCTTCCCAGACGCGCGACACCGCCTCGGCCACTTCGGATTGGGAGTGGAGGTTCTCCTCGCCCGGCGCCAGCGAGATCCCCGCGTCCTTGAAGGTGCTGCGGGAGCCGCTCTTGGTCCCCAGCCACAGCAGCTTGGGATCGACGCCGTACAGCGGGATACCCAGGCGCACCGCCAGCTCTCGCTCCGCGTCGGACACCGCGAACGCGGTGAGGTGCGCGCGCGCTGGATGAATCACCTGACGGATCCGCTCCATCATGCGCGGGCGTGCGAGGATTTTTTGGGTGAGGGGTAGCGGCGCGGAGTCGTAGGTCGACAGCATGGTGAGCCGCGCCCGGGCGTGAGCCGAGGGAATGCCTCCCACCAACGCCATGTGATAGTCGATCACCGCCGGGTGGATCGGCAGCGAGCTGACGAAGACCATGTGCGCCTCCGGGTGCCGGAGCAGCCCGAGGGTGAAGAGCATGCGCTCCTCGTAGTGGATGACGCCCTTGATCGTATCCAGCTGGAAGCCGTCGAGGCTGAGGGACGGCACGACGACGATGTCTCGCGGTCCACTTCCCCAGTCGTGCACGGTGAGCCAGCGCTCCGCGAGGGTCTGCTGGAGATCCGTGAAGCGCAGTTCGAGCTCCGGGCTGAGTCCGCCTACCCTGGCTCGCTGATATTTTTCCACATGAGAAATGGGCGAGGCGGGGCGCCCCTTGCCCTTGCGCGCCTTCCCCTTCCGTTCGCCTCGCCTGGCCGCAGCCCGAGCGGCTGGCTTCTTGTCGTTCGCGCGCCCGGCTCCAGGTCTTGCCCCCATGCAGCCCCTCACCCTAGCAAAGGGCGCGTTTCGATTGGTGGAAAACCACTTGGAAACTCGGAGGCCGAGTCCAGGCCCGCTCGGAGACCTCGGGGCGCTGCGTTCAGGGTGACCGCAGGTGTGGGGTGTTTGCTCACCTGCGCGGCTTGCGTGACCTCGCGCGGCCCAGCACCTGAGCTGCCTGGCGCTGGGCCCTGCCAGCGGTGATCTCGCGATCGAGCCTCGACAGCCGCTCCGCCATCTCGAGCCATCCGGGCTGCGTCTCGATGAGGCTGGAGAAGTCCTCGCGCTGGCTCAGGGAGTGAAGCAAGGTCATCTCCCACTCCGCCCGCGCGTGGACCTCCAGCCGACTCGTGGCCTCTTCGAACACCGCGAGTCCGTCCGGCAGGTCCAGCACCCCCTGAGCGACGTGTTCCATCTGCCCGGCCTCGATCGCGTGAGGCAGGTACTCCAGGACCGCATCAGCGACGCGGCACTTCGACGTATATTCCCCGAGGAGACGCGCCAGGTCGGGCGACTTCGCTGTGCGCGCCAGGCGCGCCAGATCGGGCCACACCTCGGCCTGTTGGTGGGTGAGGAGCGACAGGCAGAGCAGCTCCGAGTACGCGAGGTCCGAGAAGCTCGGCTGCTTCTTTCTGGCTATCGGCTCGAGCTCCCGAAGGATCAGTCGATCGAGCCCTGCCACCTCGAGGCGCTCGAGGCTCACGGCGCCCGGCGAGAACAGGTACGCGTCCTCGGCGCTCGAGCGCCCCCCCTGCGGCTTGGCCGGCGCGAAGCGCTTCAGCGTCTGCAGGATGAGCTGCGCGTCCTCCGGCTCCCCGCTGAAGGAGAGCCCCCTGAGCGCGCTCTGCGTGCCCGAGCCGTAGCGCCTGGCCCGCTTCACCCAGCGCCGGAGCAGCGGATAGGCGGCTTCGCGCAGCAGGTCGCCGTAGAGCTCGAGGGTCATCAGCTGAAGGTCAGCCTGGTGGAGCACCAGCGGACTCCCCCGCTCGAGCGCGCCGAGCAGCGCCTCGCGCTTCGAGAACAGCTTCGCCAGGGTGCGCTCGGTGCCCTTGGCGGTGAGCACCTCGTAGTGATCCTTGGCCGTGACCTTCTTGAGCAGCGGCGCGTCGACTTCACCCACCTCGCGCAGCGCCTGCTGGAAGTCCTTGAGCTCGGCCCTGGTCAGCTCGCGGGAGAGACCGCCCTCGGGCGCTCTGTGTTTCTCCGCGGCAACGGCTTCCTCCTGAGCACGGAGCACCTGCGGCAGGCGCCACCACGACCGAACGCGGCTCTTCGCCAGCGACCCGAGCTGGAAACCTCCAGCGGAGAGCGCCGCTTCGACACCCCACGGCTCCGCGGCGCTCTCGAGTGTGACCAGGCCAGCCTCACCGAAGCCACCGAACTGCCCCGCACCGCCCATCAGTGCCAGGACGCCGGGAGCGAACACGATGGCCTGGTCTCTCGCCATCACGGCGCGCCAGGTGACCTTCGACGAGACGAGCTCGCTGACGAAGAAGAACGGCACAGCGTCCGACGCAAGCCACTCCAGCGCCTGCGCCACGCTGCGCTCGCCGAAGGCCTCGCTGTCCGGCGCCTGGAGCGGCTTCGGCCACTTCCTGCGCTCGATCAGCGCCCTCGCAGGAGTCGCCTCCCAGAGCTGGCGCTTTCGCGCGGGGAACCCGAACCTGGCGAACAGCACGACGTCGTAACCCACGGCTGCAGCATACAACGATCTGGCGTCTTGCAGCGAACCACGCAGACGGACACAGGCGGGTCACCTGACGTCGGCACAGCAGCGGAAGCCCAAGTGGAAGTTCCGGTGGCTGTCCGCCGCGTCCACTCTGGTAGCGTGCCACGCTGGCGCTCGGTAGCGACAGTCATCGGGGTGGGCCTCGAAGCTGTCGAAGATGAACCAGCTGCCCTTCATCTCCGTCTCGCCGAGACCTCCGCGACTGGCCAGCTCTTCCGGCGCGAGGGGCATGTTCATGTGCTCGGCAGCGTTTCCGTGCTGATCATAGACCCCGAACGGACTCACGCACTCGGGGAAGGAGCCTGTCGGGTAGGTGTTGCTCCCGCACTCGGACCAGCTGCCCGATCCGCACTTCTTGTTCTTGAATGAGCCCGTGGCGCACTTCTTGTGGTCCTTCTCGCTGCCATAGGCCCAGACCTTCTCGTTGTAGCGGTTGCTGAACCACTGCATCAGCATGCGTCGGTCCCCGAACGCGTACTCCACCTCGAGTGGTCGGAGCGAGCCAGCGCAGGCGCCTTCCCACTCGTGGGCGTCGCAAAGACGTTTCCCTACGGCTTTGCAGATCCTGTCCGCTTCGCTCGCGCGCGCGTAGACCACCGGATACTCGCAGGCGATGTTCGGGAACTCGAACTGATCGATGCACACGGTCGCCGTCTCGGCGCTGCTGGGCACCGCGGAGAGCGCGCTCACCCCCGCCTCCGGCAAGTCCCCTCCGTCCGCCAGCTGCCGTGCCGCGAGCGGCCCCCGGGCGTACACCGGAACCATGTTCGGATGCCCGCAGCGGGGATGCGCCGGCGCGAGGTGCCCGGCGGCCTCGCGCCTGGCCAGGCACTCGGAGCGCTTCATCGGGTGCTGGGTGGGCTTCGGATTGCCCTGTCCGATCAGCTTTGATTCCGCGAAGATACGCTTCACCGCGTCGAGCTGCTGCGGCGGGTAGTAGCGACCCATGCGGCGGAAGAGCTGTGCCCGCTGGGCTTCCAGAGTATCCGGAACGCTATCGTCGACGTCCATCTCCTCGCGTGGACCTTCGCCCGATGCCTCGGCTGCGGCGTCGTTCGTCGCCTTGCTCCCCGCTTCGGGCGCACCGGCGTCTCGCGGCGCATCTCCAGAGATCGGGATCGGGATCGGGGGTGAGGGTGCAGGCGCCGGGCGCGACACGTAGAGCGCTCCCAGGGCCGTGACCCCTAACCCCAAACCCAAGACCCAGACGACACGACGCATTATCAGGTGTGGCGCGGGTAGCACGCATCCGGTCCCCTGACCAACGCCGAGCCCCAGCGTGCGCGCCCTGGAAGCGATCGGGCGTGCGCGCCGGGGACCCGGCGACGCCAGGCCTGGCTCACGCGGCGAGATCGCGCTTCAGCGCTTCGAAATCCCGCGAGGCCAAGCTGGGGGCGAGCTGGCTCAGGAAGTCCTGAAACACCGCCGGAGGCATGCCCTGGCGCGGGCCCTGAAGCAGGGCGACGCGCTCACCGGGATTCATCGCCGGTAGCATCAAGTTGAGAAAGCGCAGCATCTCGTCGGGTGGGATCGAACCGATCAGCGCCCCCTCGATCGCGCGCAGCTCATCGGCGCCGTAGTGGAGGTCCAGCGCCGGCTGGATCTCGGTCTCTTCCTGGAGCATGTGCTCGAGGTTCTCCACGACGAACGCCGAGAACTCGTGATACAGCGCGTGCGCGATCAGCTGGCGCTCGGACGGCTCGGCTTGCACCAGCTGTTCCGCGCGGTTTTTTAGCGCGGTGGACGCCGCCCCGTGGTGGTGGTGCTCCTGCTCCAGACGCGTCGCGAGCTCCGGGAGCTTGGCGCGGATCGCGGGATGCACGAACTCTTCCTCGTGGTGAACGTGCGCGGCCACGAGGTCGAGCAGCTGCTCGAGGCTCTCCGCGACGGCATCGACCTCGCAGGTCCGTGCGACGTCCAGGTTGCCGAGACGGCACAGCAGGTTGCTGAGGCCAAGACGCAGGCCCTTGTGGGGCGCGCTGTAAAGATCGACGACGGGGACGTAAGGCGTGTGTGAATCGAGGATATGCATGTTCGAGCTCCTGAAAGTCGAGGCGCCTCCATGGCGCAACCGGAGCATGGGTCGCCACCAGAACCTAAGCCCCCTAACTCGGTCGTAGACCTTCTTAAGCACTCCTTAAGCAGCCAGGGTCGACCGAAAACATCCTCTATTTTCGTACACTTGGAGCATATTCACCAGACCGAAACGCGAGCACTCAGCGCGCCAGCGACTCGCCTTCGCTGAGCTCGAACGCCCCATCAATTTCCACGCGAAAATGACCGCGGGCGCTCGTGGGCAAGCGAATGCTCGGACACCGTTGCTCGAGGCGCTTGCGCAGCAACGCCAGGCGACTCTCGAGATTGTCCCGCACCGCTGGCAACCCGAGGGAAGGATCGAGTCGCAGCTCACGGTTGCTGAACTCGGTGCGACCGGTGTCGCGGACGATGGTCAACAGCTTCCACAGGATGCGGCCAGGGACGTTGCGCACCAGGTACTGATCGTCGAGGAAGACGCAGTCGTCGTGGGCTATGAAGCGAAAGCGCAGTGTTGGCCGTTCCTCTGCAGCGTCGGTTGGTGTTGCGGCCCGCTCCGGCAGCACCCGCGCGAGGGCGAGGGCGACCTGATTGGAGACGATCTCGAGGAACGTCTCGTCCCACTCGTCGAAGGCCAACCGCTGCTTGCTCTCCACCGCGATCACCCCGAGCAGCTGGTCTCCGACGACCAGGGGGAGCGCCATCTGTGACTGCGCGTCCGGCAAGCCTGGCGACGGCAGCTCGGGGCACCCGAGACCCAGCCCGCGCTGCTGCTCGATCGCGCTGCGCACGGCGCGACCGTACCTCAAGTCATTTTCCACGCCAGAAATTCGCAACGCGCGGCGCTCCTGAGCGACGACCCCGATCAGCCCCTCCCCGACCTTCACCTCGGCGCCCAGGCAGAGAGCCGCGTAGCCGCGCACGGCGGCCACCTCCAGGCCTCGCGCGGTCGCGAGCAGCACCATCGCGTACTGGAAGCCGAAGGCGACCTCCAGAGACTCGAGCACGCCGCTGAGCAAGACCTCGAGGCTGCTCGCGTTGTTCACACGCTGGGAGATCAGCTGCAGACCGCGCAGCTCGCTGCGTGGCCCCCCAGGGTCGTCCAGCTCCACCTGCTCCGGCACGTCGATGTAGCGCGCGAGATGCTCGCAGCGGAGCACTCGATAGACGTCTGCGCTGCGCAGCCGGAAGACGTCGCTCATCCCGATGTGGGTGGCGATCGCGCGAATCCGCATCGCGATGCTGTCGAAGAGCGGACCCGACACCTCCTCACGTTCGTACTCGAGCTCCAGCCGATAGGCCTCGAACGTCACCGGGTCGTAGACGATCACGGTCGCAGCTGGGTTTCGGAGAACGTTCTCCTTGGTCTTGTTGAAGAACTGACAGGACAGCGCGACGCGCTCCTCGTCGATGCTGTGCACGTGACTGAGATAGGTCACGTTGGGTGTCCCGTCGGGGCTGACGGTGCCCAGGATGGACGGAATGATGCCCTGGAAGCAGCGCGAGGGCGGGCCACACGTACGACTCACGGCTGCTCCATCGGGCCGCCAGCACCAGGCCCAGGGGTCTGGTTGAAGCCCTGGTCGAACTGCACCCGCAAGGCCTTGGCCGGCTCGATGCGCATGCGTCTGGTCACCGAGCGCGGCAGGCCCGCCATGGCCACCTGCTCGGCAAATGCCACACGGTAACGCTCGAGCTCGACGGACTGCTCCCTGCTCACGTCGCTGACGTCCAGCACCACGCCCTTGAGCTGCACCGTTCGGTGGTCGTGAATGCGCGAGAAAGCTACGGCGATGCGGGCGTTGTCGGCGATGTCGCTGAGCAAGCGCTGGCTCAGCTCGGCGTTGACGAACACGTCCACGGAACGTCGATCCGGGGCGACCTGAGCACCCAGGCCGCGCAGGACCTCCGGGCGCAGCCGCGCGTCGCGAGTCGCGATGATGATCGAGACGCCGCTCTCGAGGAACTCGACCAGGTCTTCGGGAAGGGCAACGGGCATCGGGCGTCGAACCGCGGAGCTGGCGAGGGGCAGAACGGGGAGGATATAGTGCGAGCCGGTGGCTGCCCAGCATCGAGTATCGGCTCTGCGCCTGTCCGAGGTGGGCATCGACTTTGGTCGCGGACCGCTGCTCACCGGGGTTGACCTCGAGGTGGAGCAGGGCGAGCTGGTGGTGCTCCTCGGCGCCTCCGGCGCCGGCAAGAGCAGCTTGCTCCGACTGCTGAACCGCCTCGAGGAGCCGGCATGCGGCAAAGTCGAATTCCTGGGCAAACCCCTCGGCGACTACGAGCCGCGCGCGCTCCGCCGCAAGGTCGCGCTGATCACCCAGACCCCCGTGATGTTCCCGGGCAGCGTGCGCGAGAACCTCGGGATGGTCCCTCGCGGATATGCTCCGCCGACCGAAGCGTCGATGCGCGGCGAGATCGAGGCGCTCGGGCTGTCGACGATGCTCCTGGATCAGGACGCGACGCGCCTCTCCGGGGGAGAGAAGCAACGGGTGAGCCTCGCGCGAAGCCTGCTCATGACGCCAGACGTGTTGCTGCTGGACGAACCGACCAGCGCGCTCGATCCGCATCACGAAGCCAAGGTGGCGCAGCTGATCGCGGAGCTTCGGGACCGACGCCAGCTCACCTGCGTGGTCGTCACGCACTCGGAGCGGCTCGCGCGCCAGCTCGGCGGGCGCTGGGTGCTGATCCGGGGAGGGCAGCTGCTCGACCGCCCGAGCGACGGAGCCTTGGCGGAGTTCTTCTCCGGGAGCGACGCTTGAAGGGCGCCATCGACATCGAGTGGGTGCGCCTGACCACCCTGCTGGCGCTGCTCTGCTTGCTCTTTTTCGTTTCCGCACGAATGCGACTGGAGCTGGGCAAGAAGATAGGCCTGGCGGCGCTCCGAGGCAGCATACAGCTGATCGCAGTGGGCTACGCGCTCAGCGCCGTCTTCAGCATCCATGACCCGCTGCTGGTGCTGGCCACCCTCAGCTTGATGCTGGGGGTCGCGGCGCGCACCGCGGCCTCGCGCATCTCCAGGCGTTTCCCCGGGGTTACCTGGCTGGCGGCGCTGGGCCTCATCGCCGGGACCAGCGTGAGCCTCGGATTCAGCACGGCGATCGTGGTCGACGTGCGCCCCTGGTACTCGCCGCAGTACCTGATCCCGATCGGCGGCATGTTGCTCGGCAACTCCATGAACGGGGTGAGCCTGGCGGCGGAGCGCTTCATGGACGAGCTCGACGTACGCCGCGCGGAAGTGGAGACGCTG
>JAGQIY010000720.1 GCA_020430865.1 Myxococcales bacterium | reverse complement strand
CATTGAGGCGCTGGACGACTTTTTCCTCCTGATCGTCTGCTCGATGCTGGAGCTCCGCATCAGGGGGCGGAGGATTGTACTTGAGGTGATAGATCTGTCCAGTCCGAACATCGGTACGGCGCAGGACGGCGCGCTCGATCAGCAAGTCCCGGGGCACCTTGATCTCGAGCACGGTGGTCAGGGGCATGCCCTTCTTCTCGAGTACGGCATCCAGCGCCTCGGCCTGAGGCAGGGTGCGGGGGAAGCCATCGAGGATGAAGCCCTTCTGGGCATCCGCCTCGTCCAGCCGCTCGTTGACCAGGCCGATCACGACCTCGTCAGGCACGAGCTTTCCCTGGCTCATGAAGCTCTCGGCCTGCTTTCCAAGGGGGGTTCCGGCGGCCTTTGCGGCGCGCAGCATGTCGCCAGTGGAGATCTGGGGCACGCCCAGCTTGTCCACGAGCCGCTTGGCCTGAGTTCCTTTGCCGCTCGCCGGCGGTCCCAACAGCACGATCCTCATCATCCCCTCCCTACGCCGGTCGACGCCCACTCAGGCGAGTGGTGCGTGGCCCGGTCAATCCCTCGTAGCTGCGGGTGATCAAGTGTGCCTCGATCTGCTTGGCGGTCTCGAGGGCCACACCCACCACGATCAGTAGGCTGGTGCCACCGAACTGGAACGGCACCTTGAGTCCCTGGGCGATGAGCGCGGGCACGATGCAGATCGCGGCCACGTAGATCGAGCCGCCAACCGTCAATCGAGTAAGCACTCGATCGATGTACTCGGCGGTTTGCTTCCCCGGACGAATGCCGGGGATGTTGGCTTGCTGCTTCTTCAGGTTGTCGGCGACGTCCACCGGCTGAAACGTGACGGCTGTGTAGAAGAAGCAGAAGAAGATGATCAGCGCGCCATACAGGCAATGGAAGACCCAGTCCTGACGGTTCAGCGCGGAGCTGAAGCGCTGCATCCCCGGGATGTTGAACCCGGCGAGCGTGGCAGGAAACGCAAGCAAGCTAGAGGCGAAGATCGGCGGGATCATGCTCGCCATGTTCACCTTGAGCGGCAGGTGCGCTTGCTGTCCGCCATAGATACGCCTGCCCACTTGCCGCCGCGCGTACTGGATAGGTATCCGCCGCTGCGCCTGCTCGAAGAACACGACGATGCCAACGCAGCCGAGGATGACCGCAAGGATGATGGCGATGGTCAGCGGTTGCAGCTGACCAGAGTTGGCGGCCAGGTACTGCCCGATTCCCTGCGGAACGCGGCTGACGATGCTGGCGAAGATGATCAGTGAAATGCCGTTGCCGATCCCTCGCTCAGTGGCTTGCTCGCCGAGCCACATCAAGAGCGCCGTACCCGTGGTCAGCGTCACGATGGCAGTGAGGCGGAAAGGCCAACCGGAGTTGGTGACCACGTCGCCGAACCGGTTGCCACCGAGGCTCTGGTTCTGAAGGCCTTCCAGCATGAAGGCGATGCCCAGCGACTGAAAGATGCTGAGCACGATGGTGCCGTACCGGGTGTACTGCTCGAGCTTGCGCCGCCCGGCTTCACCCTCCTTGCGCATCTCTTCGACCTGCTTGGACACCATGCCCAGCAACTGCACGATGATGCTCGCGGAGATGTACGGCATGATGCCCAGCGCGAACACCGAGAGGTTCGCCAGGGCACCACCGCTGAATAGATTGAAGAGACCCAGGAGGCCTTGGCCCCCAGACACCACTTGCTTCATCACCCCGCGGTCGACGCCGGGAATGGTGACGAAGACGCCGACGCGATAGATCGCGAGCACCATCAAGGTGAACGCGATGCGCCGACGCAGCTCGGGCACCTTGGTGATACTTGCGAATCCGCCTAGTGCAGCCATTTAGTGGGTCCGGGGTGTAGCAGCTCAGGACGCGGCTTGCTCGGCGTTCTCGTCGCCTGCGTCAACGAAGACTGCCTTGCCGCCTGCCTTCTGAATCTTCTCGACAGCCGAGTTGCTGAACCGATTGGCCGAGACCGTAAGCGCCTTGGTCAGCTCACCATTCCCGAGGACCTTGATTCGCACGTCACGCCCCTGCACCAGGCGGGCGGCGCGAAGCGCTGCTTCATCAACCGTGGAGCCGGCCTCGAAGCGCTCGAGATCACTCAGGTTGACGATCACGGTTTGAATCGGGAACGGCACCCGGAAGCCACGCTTCGGCAGACGACGCTGGATGGGCGTCTGACCACCCTGGAAGTGGAGCTTGCCGAAGTTGCCACCATGACGGGCCTTCTGGCCCTTCATCCCGCGACCACAGGTCTTGCCAAGACCCGACCCGACACCCCGGCCCACACGCTTCTCGGCGTGGCGAGCCCCGGCGGGGTAGGTCAGACGTGAGAGCACGTCGCTCATGACTTCTTCTCCTGCACTTCCACGAGGTGCATGACCTTCTTGATCATCCCGCGGAAGCTGGGCGTGTTGTCGACTTCGACCACGCTGTTGATACCACGCAGCCCAAGGCCCTTGAGGACCAGGCGCTGGGGCTGCGGACGACCGATGGTGCTGGCGACCTGGCGCACGACCAAGCGTGTCACTGCTGGCCTCCCTCACCGAAGTTGGTGGTGCCAGGCACGATCGAAGACGACTGAGCCGCCTGCGAGGACATGCGCAGGACCGGGTAGTCCTCGAGCAGGTTGTTGATGTCCATGCCGCGAGCGGCTGCGAACGCCTCGGGGGCGCGCAGCGCCTGGAGCGCGGCGATCGTCGCGTGGACGACGTTCTGCTTGTTGTTCGAGCCGAGGCACTTGGTCAGGATGTCCTGAATGCCTGCCGACTCGACCACCGCACGAACGGGGCCGCCCGCGATAACGCCAGTACCAGGAGCAGCTGGACGCAGGAGCACACGACCCGCACCGAACTCGCCGATCACCTCGTGTGGGACCGTTGCGCCGATCATCGGCACCTTGAACATGTTCTTGCGGGCCTTGTCGTTCCCCTTGCGGATCGCCTCGGGGACCTCGCCGGCCTTGCCCAGACCAACGCCAACGTGACCGGCCTCATCGCCGACCACCACCAGCGCAGAGAAGCTGAAGCGGCGACCGCCCTTCACCACCTTGGCCACGCGGTTGATGTGGATGACGCGCTCCTTGAGGCGTTCCTCGTCGACTAGGTTGTCGAATGCCATCGTAAGCTCCTACTGCCTCAGAACTGGAGGCCAGCCTCGCGAGCGGCGTCGGCCAGAGCCTTCACGCGCCCGTGATAGAGGTAGCCGTTCCGATCGAAGACCACCTTGTTGATATTCTTTTCCAGGCAGATTTGCCCGATGAGAGCGCCAACCTTCTTCGCTGCCGCAGTCTTGTCGTCCTCGCCGAGCGTGGTCTTCAAGTCGCGGGAGAGCGTGGAAGCCGCCGCGAGCGTACAGCCGGCGACGTCATCCACCACCTGCGCGTAGATGTGCTTGGCGCTGCGGAAGACGCTGAGACGGGGCCGCTCGGCGGTCCCGCTGATCTTGCTCCGGGTGCGGAGCTTACGACGCTCCCTGCCCTCTAGCCTTCTTGCTGTCATGACGGCTGGTTCCTTACTTCTTGCCGGCCTTGCCCGCCTTGCGACGGATCTGCTCACCGCGGTAGCGAATCCCCTTACCGCCGTAGGGCTCTGGGGGACGGACGTTGCGCACGGTGGCGGCGAACTGACCAATGACTTCCTTGTTCGCGCACTCGAGGACGAGCGCCGCACCCTTCGACTCCGCGGGGATGGTCGCGTTGAGTCCCTCTGGCAGCTCGAAGGCCACGGGGTGGCTCAAGCCCACGGAGAGGTGGAGCATGCGGCCCTTGAGTTCCGCACGGTAACCGGTTCCGACCAGCTCCAGGGTCTTGGTGTAGCCAGTAGCTGCACCCTGAACCATGCTCTGGAGCAGCGCTCGAGTCAGACCTTGAAGGCGCGCACCGTCGCGACCAGGCGCACTGCTGGTCACCTTGAGTTCGTCGCCTTCCCGAGTGATCTCGGTTTGCTCGGGCATGACTCGGCTCAACTTGCCCTTCGGGCCCTGAATGTCCACCTGCTGATCCTTGAGCGTCACAGTGACACCCTTCGGAACCGCAACCGGGCGCTTGCCCACCCGGGACAGCTTGGGTTCAGTTGAAGTTGCCTCGGCCATGATCAGTACACCTCGCACAGGAGCTCGCCGCCAACCTTGCGGCTGCGAGCCTCGCGATCCGTCATCAGGCCATGTGACGTGCTGAGGATGGACATCCCCAGGCCGCTCATGACGCGCGGGATCTCGTTGTGCCCCACGTACACCCGGCGACCGGGCCGCGACACACGCCGGAGCTTGCGGAAGGCAGGCGTCCGATCACGGTCGTACTTGAGGGCCAAGATGATTGAGGGCTTGCCCAGCACCTCTTCGGTGCGCACGTCGGCGATGTAGCCTTCGCGCTTGAGGATCTCGGCGATGCTCTTCTTCATCTTGGAGAGGGGCATGCGCGTCGTCTCATGATGCGCGAGGGCGGCATTGCGAATGCGCGCCAGCATATCTGCGATGGGATCCGAAACCATTTTCGTTCCGCTCCTTACCAGCTTGCTTTGGTTACGCCCGGCAGCTCCCCACGGAGCGCCATCTGCCGGAAGCAGATGCGGCAAAGGTTGAAGTCTCTGTAGACCGCCTTGGACCGTCCACACACGCGGCAACGATTGACGAACCGCACCTTGAACTTCGGTTCACGGTTCAACTTTGCCCACTGACTAGCGCGTGCCATTTCTTGCTCCTAGGCCTTACTTCCGGAAAGGCATGCCGAACAGATCGAGGAGCTCCTTGGCTTCCTCGTTCGTGGTCGCGGTCGTCACGAAGGTGACGTTCATGCCTTTGACAGAGTCCACTTTGTCGAAGTCGATCTCGGGGAAGATAATCTGCTCCTTGAGACCGAGCGTGTAGTTGCCTGCGCCGTCGAAGGCGCGAGGGCTGGTACCGCGGAAGTCACGCACGCGGGGCAGGGCCAGACTCATCAGTCGGTCCATGAACTCCCACATACGCTCTTTCCGCAGGGTAACCTTGACGCCAATCGGCATGCCTTCGCGGAGCTTGAATCCAGCGATGGACTTCTTGGCGCGGGTAACCACGGGCTGCTGCCCGGTGATCTTGCGAACCTCTTCGACGGCGGAGTCGATGACCTTCGGGTTACCCACCGCCGCCCCCAGGCCCATGTTCACCACGATCTTCTCGAGGCGCGGGACCTGGTGGATGTTCTTGTACTCGAAGCGCTTCATCAACGCGGGTACGACCTCTTTGTCGTACTTGGTCCGCAGGCGCGCCGCAGTTGCTTGCTCGCTCATGACTTGACTGGCTCCGCAATCTCTTTGCCGCTCTTCACAGCCACGCGAACCTTCTTGCCGTCTTCGACCTGAGCTCGGACTCGCGTCGGCTTGTCCGTCTCGGGATCAATCAGCATCACGTTGCTGGCGTGGATCGGCGCCTCGACTTCGAGGATGCCGCCGGGCTGGTTGGGCGTGGCCTTCATGTGGCGCTTGATGAGGTTCACTCCCTCGATCACCACGCGATCGGCGCGCAGCTGCTTGATGCGGCCGCGACGTCCCTTGTTGTTTCCGCTGGTGACGATCACTTCGTCACCGACTCTGAGCCGCTGCATCACAGCACCTCCGGAGCGAGGGAGATGATTTTCATGAAGCGCTTGTGTCGGAGCTCACGGGCCACCGGTCCGAAGATACGGGTCCCGACGGGCTCCTTCTGCGCGTTGATGAGGACGGCGCTGTTGCCGTCGAACTTGATGTAGCTGCCATCGGGGCGGCGATGCTCGCGAGCGGTGCGTACGACGACGGCCTTCGCCCGGTCGCCTTTCTTCACCTTGCTGTTGGGCATGGCTTCCTTGATGGAGACCACGATGATGTCGCCCACCTTGGCGTAGCGGCGGCCGGAGCCACCGAGCACCTTGATGCACTGGACTCGCTTGGCGCCGGAGTTGTCGGCGACGTCGAGAATGCTGAGAGCCTGAATCACGGTTCGCCTCCTACTCCTGCACGGGGCGTTCGAGCAGCTTGGTCACCTTCCAGCGCTTCTCCTTGGAGAGCGGGCGGTGCTCAGTGATCTCGACGCGATCGCCGGTCTTGAACTCGTTGTTCTCATCGTGCGCCTTGTACTTTTTCCGTACGCGAACGTACTTCTTGTACATCGGGTGCATCTTGAAGCGGGTCACCTCGACGACGACAGTCTTGTTCATCTTGTCGCTGGTGACGCGCCCAATCAGGCTGCGCCGAAAGCCGCGGTTGGGGTCGTGCTGGTGTGCAGCTGAGTTTTCTGCGTTCACGAGGCTGCTCCTTCACCCGCCGCTGCACGCTCGCTGAGGATCAGCTCGATGCGCGCGATGTCCTTGCGGGCCTTCGAAATCAGGCTCGTGTCGTCGAGCTGACTGGTGTGGTTCTTCATGCGGTAGCCGAAGCCATCCTTCTTGAGCTGAGCCTTCAGCTCGAGAAGGTCTTCCGTTGACCGCTCCCTCAGGTCCTTGGCCTTCATCACAGCACCCCACGAGCGAGGAATCGGCACGCGACCGGCAGCTTGGAAGCTGCGCGCTCGAACGCGATTCGAGCCATGTCTTCCGGCACGCCGCTGATCTCGAACAGCACGCGACCCGGCTTCACTGGAGCGACCCAATGATCCACGGAGCCCTTACCGGAACCCATGCGGACTTCGAGCGGCTTCTTCGTGACAGGCTTGTCGGGGAAGACGCGGATGAAGAGCTTGCCTTGACGCTTCACGTGACGGGTGATCGCCATACGGCCAGCCTCGATCTGACGCGCGGTCAGGTAGGCGGCGCCTACTGCTTGCAGCCCGAAGTCGCCGAAAGACACATCGCTGCCTTTCCACGCGGTACCGCGGTTGCGGCCCTTCTGCTGCTTGCGAAACTTGGTGCGCTTCGGAGAAAGCACGTCTACCTCACTGGGGGATGCGGCGAGCCTTGCGCTGAAGCACTTCGCCCTTGAAGATCCAGACCTTGACGCCCACGATGCCGGCAGTGGTCTTGGCCTGAGCCAAGCCGAAGTCGACATCTGCGCGCAGCGTGTGCAGGGGCACGCGGCCCTCGCGGTAAGTTTCGATACGCCCCATGTCCGCGCCACCGAGGCGGCCGGCACAGCGGATGCGCACGCCCTTGGCGCCGAACTTCATCGCGGTGCTCAGGGCCTTCTTCATTGCCCGGCGGAAAGCGATGCGGCGCTCGAGCTGCGTCGCGATGTTTTCTGCGACGAGCTGGGCGTTCGTCTCCATCTTGCGCACCTCTTGCACGTCGATGAAGACCTCGTTCTCGGTGAAAGCCTGAACGCCGGGGAACTTCGTCTCGCCCTTCTGGGCCGAGTCGAGGTTGCCGCTCTTCAGGATCTCGATGCCCTTGCCACCCTTGCCGATCACCATTCCGGGGCGAGCGGTGTAGACGATGACCTT
>JAGQIY010000719.1 GCA_020430865.1 Myxococcales bacterium | reverse complement strand
TTCGGCTGCGCATGTTATCGCTGGTGCGCTGTGTGAATGGCGGGTCCGTAATCACGTGGTCCACCGCGCCGTCAGGGATATCGGCCATCACGTCCAGGCAATCACCCTCGACCACACACCACCGCGCCCTGCCATCCAGGACGTCGCGCATCGTCGAGGGGTGCTCCGTCTCGATGAGGTGGGTCATGCGGCCAGCTCCTCGAGCGCCGCTCGACACCTCGCCGCGAAGTCCCTCAGCTCATCGACGTTCCATGCGTCCCACGCGACGGCACAGGAATGCATGACGGTCGTGTGATCGCGGCCGAGTTGCCGCCCGAGCTCGGGGTAGCTCATCCCGGTGAGCTCGCGCGCCAGGTAGCAGACAAGGTGCCGCGAGCGGACGAGGTAGGTTTTCACTTCCCGCGCCTCCACTGGTGGGCATGGAACTCGCACGCCTGAGTGAGCGCGACTCCGTTGCACATGCCCAGATGCGTCGCGCTACGCCGCGCGCCGACGGCTCGGCACTTGTGGCAAAGCCTACGCCTAGGGTTCCGGGCGCGCTGCACGTAGCGCTGGTGGTGCTCCGAGCTGCCCCATTGTCCCCATCCGCCTCCGCCAAGCATCACTTCCCACCCCTCTCCCTGCACCCGTCGCAGCTCTTGACGTGCCCCTCGCGCTCAGCCCGCACCAACGCGCTCGACAAGCACCGCACCTCGGCCCCGCATTCGCAGCGGCAGTGCCACAAGTGCCGCGTCTTTCGGTCGCGCCGGAGCACCGTCAGCTTGCCGATGGTGCGGCCGGAAAGGCTGGATGCCCGCCGCTCGGTGGCGTTGCCGTTGATGCTGCCGCCGCCGTCGTAGTGAGAGCAGGACTCGACCACGCAGAGCCGGCCCAGCATGCCGTGGGGGCAGCGGTGGCTCATTCCCGCGCCTCCGTTCCGCTCTCCAGGGGTTTCGACGTCAGGCCCAGGGCAGTGACCAGTCCGGGCCAGTGGCGCTCCAGGATCTGGAGGTGTGCCACGTCGGGGCGGCCCGTGCCCCCCTCCCATCTCCACACGGTCTGCTCCGACACGCCGATGGCGTCAGCGACCGTCTTTTGACTGATTCTGTGTACTTTCCGCCATTTACGCAGCGCTTCCTGGGCGTCCATGGGTTCAGTATGTGACTGCCCTTCAAAAAAGTCAACTACATCATTGACAGTGGCGCAGCATGCATTATTGTAGGGACATGACCACGACGTACTTCCGAATCCACCCCGCTGGCGAGTCCCCCGAGACCGTGCTCAGCCCGGCGCGCTGGAGCTCTCGCGTGTGGATCGGCGAGGCCGAGAAGCGCTGCCCGGCATGCCACGGCAGCGGCGACGACCTGACCAGCGACGACGGGGCCCCCTGCGAGCACTGCGAGGGCAGCGGCGTCGTCGAGGACGTGCGCCACGGAGTGAGCGTGTGCCGTAGCCTCGATGACCTCCGCGCCTATTTCGCGGACCGCTGCGCGAATCTGGACGGCTGCACCGTCATTGAACTCGAAGGCGACATCAGCGCCGACGACGACCACGACGCCGCCGCGGGCGCGCTGCTCGTCATCCCGAACCGTATCGTCCGCACCATCCCAGCCACGGAGATTTGACCATGACCACCGAGACCATTGCTGTTACCGCTCGCGACTACGTCGACGCTGACAACTGCCTGGCAGCCGCCGAAGCGGCCTACATCGCTACGCATCATGAGCTTCGGGGTTGGGACCTGAGTCCGCGCTGGGAAGATGACGAGCGCGAGACGATCTTGCTCACGGTGCCCACGTGGGCCTCGCGCGAGTCGGAGATCACCGACGAGCAGATCGAAGCGCTACGCGCTGAGGCCGCAGCCGCAGGCGACAGCGCGATGGTCACCATCTGCGACAGCGCCTTGGCCTACCACGAGTCGAGCCGCATCGAATGCGCTCGGGTCATCGCGGACGCAGCGGCGCAGGGGGAGTGATGGCGATCACGATCGACAAGCGGGTCATGGGCGGCGTCCCTTGCATCGGCGGGACTCGGATCCCGGTGGTCACGGTGCTCCGCGCGCTGGCCCAGCCGGCTGCGTGGATTCAGGACGTGCTCATCGATTACCCCGACCTGAGCATCGATGACATTCGAGAGGCGCTGCACTGGGCGGCCGACAAGCTGGAGGCGCCATGACCCACCACAACACCCTCCCCCACTGGGCAAGCGACATGGCCGCAGCCGGCCCCGGCGGAGCGGAGTTTGCGTCCCGCCGCCTCGACCCGTCCCTGCACGACACCCTCGACGATCGCTTGCTGGAGCTCCTGTGCGACGCCGCCGCCATGCTCTGGCACCACGCGGACGAGGCGGAGCGCGATTGGGCACGGTGCATCCGGCAGCTGGACGAGCTCGCGTGCAAGGCTGCGGCGGCGCGGACGAAGGCCGAGCGCAAGGCTGCGGCGGACCGGTACGCGCAGGTCGTGCACAACATGCAATGGCTCGCGGAAGCGATGGGAGACGGCGAATGACCATCGAATCCGCGTTCCACGAGCTGCTCAAGTTGACCGCGGTCGACCGCCTACGCCGCGAGGCCACGGCGCACCCCGAGTGCTCGGCCTGCCAGCTGGCGCACGAGATGCAAGACACGATGATGCCGCCACACGATGGCTCGCGCTCCTGCGAGTCCGGCAGCGTGGCGAGCGGCGGAGAGCGGACGCACTGCACGTGCGATAGGTGCTACTGATGACCATCCGAGCATACCACTTCCATACAGGACGACTGCGCGACGGTCGTCCGGTACCGCCGCTCGGAGAGTGGCTGGAGCACACCGGCGACGTCGTGATCTGTCGCTCTGGGCTGCATGCGTCACGTCATCCTGCGGATGCGCTGACCTACGCCCCCGGTCCGTATCTCGACCTCGTCGAGTGCGACGGCATCGTGACAGACGGCATCGTGACAGAACACGAAGACAAATTCGTGTGTCGCAGACGCCGCAGAATCGCGACCGTCGACGCTACGCCTTTACTGGTCCGGTACGCCGGGGAATGCGCAGCGCTCGCGTGCTGGTGCGCCGGACTCACCGATGACGTCTACCAGCGCGCCGTGCTGGCCACGCAATCGTATGCCGCTGGAGATCTGCACCCGGCGAAACTGGAGAGGATCTGGGCCGCCGCCAGTGACGCCGCCAGTGACGCCGCCAGTGACGCCGCCAGTGACGCCGCCAGGGCCGCCGCCGTGGACGCCGCCTGGGCCGCCAGTGACGCC
>JAGQIY010000718.1 GCA_020430865.1 Myxococcales bacterium | reverse complement strand
GATCCGCTTCGACTTCCCCCACCTCTCCGCCGGCCCGGGCCTGCGCTATCAGACGCCCGTCGGGCCGATCCGCGCAGACGTAGGCTATCGCTTGCCCTTCGCTCAGCAGATCGGCGAGGAGAACCCGCGCCCCGAAGAAGGCAATCCGGGAACCATCCTCGGGCTCCCGATCGCGATTCACCTCGGACTCGGTGAGGCCTTCTGATGGCCCAGAGCGGCAAGACACCCGAGCCCGGTGTAGACCCGGAGCGCACGAGCGCACCTCCGAGCCAGCCGATCGCCAAGACCAAGCGAGACCCGGCGGCGAACGGCTGTACTGCGCTGGATGAGACGTTGCCCGCCTACCCGGAGGACCGAGAAGCGCAGCCCGTTGCCTTGAAGAAACGCAAGATCTCATCGCGACCGCCTGCGAAGCGGCGCTCGCAACCGGTCGCCAAGGCGACCAAGCCAGCCAAGGCGCTCAGACGCATGCGCCTTCGCAAGTGGCTCACTGGGCTCGGAGCCGGCCTGGTCAGCAGCGTGATCTTCGGAGCAGCCACCGGAGCCGGCCTGCTGCTTCACCTGGACCTTCCGGCCTCACGCCGCGTCCTCTCCGAGACCATCGATCGCACCTACGCCGTGGGCATGCAGGGCGAACTGCGCGTGGAGGGCCTGCGACACGTGTCTCCCAATCGCCTGGAGATAGACACGCTGCGCCTGATCGACACCAGCGGCCGCGAGGTCGTGACCCTGAGCGGTGTGCGCGTGCGCGCGAACCTGGTCGACCTCGGCTGGGACGGCCTGTTCGGGGGTGCGAAGACCACGCTGGTGATCAACCATATCCGCGCGGAACGCACGACCTGGCACATCATCCCCGACGCCGACGGCACACCCAGCCTGGTCAACGCAATGAACGTGCGCGCTGGCCCGACGGACACCAAGCCCAGCACCTCCGCGGCGCGCTACATCCGGGTCTGGATCCCGACCATCGAGCTCGGGCAGAGCTACGTGCGTGGACAGATCGGCGATCTGCCCACAGCAGAGGTGTCGCTCTCCAGCGCCCGCGGCTCGCTCCTGGCGACGCCGAAGGGCCTCGCGATCGACGTCCAGCGCTTCGGCGCCACGCTGCGCGGCCTGCTCGGAGCGGACGCCGTGGGCACCGGAGACTTCCACATCCGCTCGCCGGGTGCGGTGTGGAGCAACTTCAACGGCCAGCTGGGCGACGTGCAGCTGGGCGCCTTCTTCAAGTCTCACGCTGGCCGCCTGGAGACCCGCATCGAGCTCCCGAGAGCCGAACCCGAGCCCGTGCGGGCGTTGTTCGCCGAGTGGCCCCTCTACCAGTCGGTCACGGCGCGCATCACGGCGAGCGGGAAGCTCCCGAAGCTGGAGACGAAGGCCAACTTCAGCATCGGGGACGCCACCGTCGAAGCCACCGGACCCGTGCGCCTCGGCGGCGACCTGGGCGCAAACCTCGACGTCAAAGCCAAGCAGGTCGATCTACGCGCGGTCTGGCCGGAGGCCCCCGCGACCAAGATCGATGCCACCACCACCCTCGAGATCTGGAATCGCCGAGGCGAGGTCGTGGTCGACGTCAACGGGTCGACCAAGGCCACCCAGATCGCGGGCATCGACATCCCGGTCGCCGATTGGAATGGCACCTTCGATAGCAAGGGTTTCCGCGGCAAGACCAACATCCACGAGCCGGGCGTACCGATCCGCGCAGACTTCGAGATCTCCCCCAAGGGGCGCATCGACCTGGACGTCCACGCGAGGCGCTTCGCGCTCGCCGACTCTCCCCGGCTGCGCCCCTACGTCCGTGGCTTCCTGGACGTCAGCGCCAAAGGCACGATCCAGGACGGCCGCATCGACGCGTCGGTCTCGGCCAGCGGGGATCACCTGAGCGTCTCGTCGGTGCAGCTGGCGAGCGCCAAGCTGAGCGGCACCCTCAGCGGTCCTCTCGCCAGGCCCGAAGCCATCAGCGTCAACTCGCGCCTGACCGGAGGCGGCTTCCACTCCCTGGGTCTTTCCTTCGAGAAGGTATCCGGGCGCGCCGTGGGCAACCTGCTACGCCCCAAGCTCAAGGCGACGCTGAGCGGCGAATTCCGGCCGAAGGTCGTGGCGGAAGGGCAGCTCAGCCCGCCGCTGAACGGCTCCAAGCGCACCTCCCTGAGCAGACTCAAGGTGTCCGTACAGCGAGATGACGCAAAGGTCGTGGGGCACGCGAGTCGCCTGGACATCCTTGGCAAGCGCGTCGATGTGAGAGACCTGGTGGTCACCGGCGCCGGAGGCGAGCTCAGGGGCTCCGCGACGCTGACCAACAAGCAACTCCGCGCGGATATTCAAGGCGCTGGCGTCAACCTCTCCACCGTCTCCCACGCCCTGGGGCTCGCGCGTCACACCCTGGAAGGCACGCTGAACGTCGACGCCAAGCTTCACCTCCAAGAGGACGCCTCGTCTGGATACGTCGCCGTCAGCCTGGGTCAGGGCAGCGTGATGGGGCTCGAGGGCATCGCCTTCAGCGCTCGCTCCAGCTTCGACAACAGCCGCGTCACCGGCGGCGGTCAGCTGACCATCACCGATCTCGGCGCGGTCGGCGCAGACTGGAAGGGCAGCATCGATGGGAGTCCCCTGGATCTGGCCGCGTGGAAGCGCGCGATCGGCAGCGCGAACGTCAACGCGGACCGGGTCAGCCTCTCGGGCCTGGAGTTTCGCCTGAAAGAGCAGGGCGTGGACTCCGTGAAGGGCAAGGCAACGGTCAACCTCCGCGTCAACCGGGAGGACCCCGAAGAGCTGCCCACCGTATACTTCGTAGCAGGCACCCAGGGCCTGGACGTGCGCTTCCACACGGAAGACAAGACGAGCAAGGAACGTCAGGACTACTCGATCCACGATCTCGACGTGCAAACCAGCGGCGTCGTCAACGGCACCACGGGGCAGACCCAGGCCGCCACGCGCCTCTACGACCAAGTTGGTGAGCTCGCGTCCTTGAGCGGCACCATCGACCTCGAGCTGAGAAAGCTGCTGCAGGCGAACGGGCGTCAGGCGCTCGACATGCTCTCCAAGGCGCCCATCGACGCCCGCCTGGCGTTGCCCGAGCGGCCGCTGGCGGAGCTGCCGAGCGACCTTCGCCCCAGCGGATTCGAGGGCGAGATCGCCGCCGACGTGCGTGTGCGGGGCAGCGTGAGTGAGCCCGACGTCGAGGCGGCCGTGTTCGGCACCGGGCTCAAGCCACAGAGCAGCCGGCTGGCCCAGGCCTTCGACGCCGTGGTGCGCGGACGCTACGTCGCGAAGACGGGCGACTTCGACACCTCGGCGGAGCTGAAGGTGAAGGGCCAGCGCGTGGCCATCGGCAAGAGCTCCGGGAACGCCAGCTGGGCCGGCATCAAGGCGGGACGCCCGCTGTCCGAGGACTGGTGGCAAGTCGGCGCGACACTCAAGCTGGAAGACCTCCCGCTCGAGGCCTTCCCTCCCTTCTCGGACAACTACGTCCAGGCCAAGCTGACCGGCAGCCTCAGCGCACAACGCGCCAAGGGCAAGGCACTGGTCGTCGCCAGCATCAAGGTGAAGGACCCGATTCTCGACCGAGTGCGCCTGGGCCAGGGCTCGATCAGTTTCCGTTCGGATAATGACCGCGCCGACGCGACGCTACGCTTGACCGATGCCAAGGGCAACCTCGAGGCCAGCATGCGCACCGGTCTCGAGTGGGTGGATCTGTTCCCCGCCCTGGACGAGCGTGCCAGCGTGCGCGTCGACCTGAGCGCGAAGAACTACGACGCGGTGGTGCTGCAACCCTTCCTGGACCGCATGTTCACCCAGGTCAGCGGCCGCGTCGACGGGAAGTTCCACGCGATCTTGCGCCGTCGTGCCCAGACTCCGGAAGCCGATGGCCCCGCATGGACCGGCACCATCGACGGTTCAGCGAGCGTGCGCGAAGGTGTGCTGCAGATCACCACGCTGGGGCTGGAGCTCGAGGACGTGCGCTTCGGGGTGGAGGCCAAGAGCGACGGCGTCGGCACCTCGATCGAGCTCTCCGGGCTGAAGGCGAAGGTTCGCTCGGACACGGACAACGTCGAAGGTACGTCCCGCTTCTACCTGACGGGGCTGGAGCTGACTCGAGGCGCCGGCTGGCTGCGCATGGACTCGGTGCCGCTGCTCCTGGAGGGCGTCAATCAGGGCACCGGCACCGGCTACGCAACTTTCCGCATGGAGAAGATGCCGAACGGCATGCGGCTCGACCTCGACATCCCACGCCTCGAGGCGCGCCTCCCGCGCTCGTCGTCGCGCTCCGTCTACGACATCGACGACAACCCGGACATCCAGGTCGCCCAGCTGCTGCGGGAACCGAAGCGCCAGAGCGAAGAGAAGCCATCGCTCTGGCTGGTTCCCATCAAGCTGGGGCGCGAGGTCCGAGTCACGCGCAGCGACATGGAGGTCTACGTGAGGGGCGAGCCCACGCTGCGACTCGAGGCCAAGCCATCCCTCGAAGGCTTCGTCGAGCTGGTCCCTGGCGGACGCATTCCCGCGCTGGGCAAGGCGTTCGTCATCGAGCGCGGCCTGATCAGCTTCGACACGGGCGATCCAACCGATCCGCACCTCAACGCCACCGCTTCCTGGCGCGCCGCCGACAACACCACGATCTACGTCGACGTGACCGGCACGCTGAAGCACGCCGAACTGGGGCTACGCAGCGATCCGCCCAAGCCGGAGCCGGAGATCATCGCGTTGATGCTCGGGGGGGTGAGCACCACCGGCGAGAACCAACAGAGCACCGCGGGCGCCGACAGCGCCGGCGGCGGAACCGGCTCCGCCGCTGTCAACATCGGCGGCGGCGTCGCCGCGATCGGCCTCAATGAACTCCTCGCGGATACGCCCCTCGGCGGCGTCGAGCTGCGCGCCGACGCCACCTCCAAGGCGGCTCCCTCCTACACCGCAGCGTACAGAGCGAGCGCCAAGGTCTACTTCGAGGGCACCTATCAGGCGGCGGACAACAGCGGCATCGATGACACCGTGAAGGAAGGCTTCACCGGCACCGTCGACTACCGCTTCCTCCCGAACTGGTCGCTGCGGACGCAGATCGGCAACACGGGCACCGCGTTGGACCTGATCTGGCAGTATCGATATTGATCGCGAGGCCGCTCAGGGCTTGCGGGCGCTGGCGCAGCCGATGTT
>JAGQIY010000717.1 GCA_020430865.1 Myxococcales bacterium | reverse complement strand
TGGCCGCGCGATGGTGGATCACCAGCTCGAGTTCCAGCGCTTGCCCCGCCTTGATTTCGATGTCCCTTCCCACGGATTCCATGGTCGGCGGGAGCAGCGCGTTGATCTTGACCTTGCCCACGGGGATCCCCTGGATCTCGAAGCGCCCCTGCTCGTCGGTGACGTCGTGGGTCGGGTACTGCAAGACGAACACCGCCGCGGTGGAGAAAGGATGGGAGGTGTCGACCAGCTTGTAGCTACGTGGGTGCTCTGGTGTCAGCGTCACGCCTTCCTGGTGAGGCGGCGCCACGAACAGTACGCCCATGCGGTTGGGACGCAGCTCCGGTATGTAGGTCGAGTCGTCCCCGCTGGTGATCTCGAGCTGCTGACCAAACGTCAGCGCCAGGGTCTGGGTGCCCCAAGAGCACCCCTTACCGGTGACCTTCACCAACTTCTGCTTCTCTGGCAGGTATCCCTGATAGCCCGTCACGGCGACCAGAGCGTCCACCAGGGCACCGCTCTCCCCCACCCGGAACTGCTTGCCATGGACCGCACGCGCCGACTCGCAGTTCGGTGTGAACTCGGCTTCGACATCCGCCTCCGCAGGTGGATCGCCCTCCACGCGCACGACGCCTTTCACGCTGCCCGTTGGTCCGGAGTAGGGCGGCAGTCCTTTAGGATTCAAGGACTTGGCGACGAGCTCCGGATCCAGGCCCCCCTGGGCGCTGGGAACGGCGCTCGGGCTGGGCGCTGGCTTGTCGGTGTCGTCGCAACCGAGCGCGATCACAGCCGCCATCAGCAAAATTGCCTGTGGAAACAACGGTGCACTTGATGTGGGAGGGAAGCTCACTTGGTGATGTCTCGTAGGAGGTGAGTCGGCTTCGGATCCGACTGGTTCTTGGGCTTACAACAGGACGGGGCGAGCTGTCTTCCCCGGGATCTCCCCAAGCCTACGGGGCGCGCAGGATTCGCGCCGACCGCGGGCAAGGGCAGCGCCGATCAGGGCGCGAACGGACAAGATTGCACCCTCAGCGCAGCGCACCGGCCACTCGAGCACAGGTGCCCGGAGGGTGATGGCTCTCACGGCGGGAAATACCGCCATTTATCGCAGCCGCGTCTGCACTGGACGGGCTGAGGAACGCAACGAAAATTTGCAGCCGTACGGTCGTGCATGGGTTTCCTGCCCCAGGTCGGTCGTGTAAGGTCGCTCGGCTCGCCAAAGAACTGTCGAGAAAGGATCTTCGAGGAATGAACACTCGCCGAGATACATTGGTCGTTGCCCTGCTGGTGATGGGCAGCCTGCTTGCGTGCAAGAAGAAGGAAACTCCCGCTCCCGTAACCGAGGACCCGGTTGCCACGACCACCGCCACGGCGACCGCCTCCGCGGCGCCCGCTCCTGCCAAGACATTCAAGGTCGGCGAGGAAGCCACCCAGCTGGACTACAAGATCAAGGTCAGCGAGGTGAAGCAGTGCACCCCCCGCTACTACGAGAAAGCATCGCTCAAGAAGGCAGGGCACCGCCTGATCGCCGTCGAGATGACCATCGAATCGATCAGCGACAAGCCGTTCACCCCTGGCACGTACGCCATGAAGATCGTCGACGACGAGGGGCTGACCTACAAGTACAGCTTCCGCGGCAAGTGTGAGCCTCGCCTGCAGACCGGCAGTCTGAACAAGGGTGAGAAGGTCAAGGGCTGGGTCACCTTCGAGGTGGGCGACAAGGCCAAGGGGCTGAAGTTCGCTTATGACCACACGACGTTCATCGGTCCCAAGCAGAACGTGAAGTTCGACTTGGGCGACGTCCCCGCCAAGTAAGCCAAATCTCGCGCCAGTGGAGGCGCGAACCGAACAACGTCCTGCAGGGCCGTCGCTATTGTGCGCGGCCCTGCATTGCTTCGTAGCAGGGTCGGGCCAGGCTCGAATAAGCTCCGACGGCTCGCCAAGCCGTTCTCGAAAGGAGCGTCGAGCATGAACACTCGTAGAGACACACTCGTCCTTGCCCTAATCGTGATTGGGGGTCTGCTCGCCTGCAAGAAGAAGCAGGAAGAGACTCCGGTCGCTACCGAAGACCCAATAGCGACCGCCACCGCAACCTCGACTGCAACCGCTGCCCCAGCCGCCGACAAGGTGTTCAAGCTGGGAGAAGAAGCGACGCAGCTCGACTACAAGATCAAGGTCAGCGAGGCGAAGGAATGCAAGCCGCGCTACTACGAAAAAGCGCAGCTGAAGAAGGCTGGCCATCGCTTGATCGCCGTGGAGATGACCTTCGAGTCCATCGCGGATCAGCCCGTCACGCCGGCGACCTACAACATGAAGATCGTCGACGACGAGGGCCTCACCTACAAATACAGCTACATGGGTGGCTGCGAGCCGCGCCTGCAGAGCGGCAGCCTGAACAAGGGTGAGAAGGCGAAGGGCTGGGTCACCTTCGAAGTCGGCGAGAGCGCGAAGGGACTCAAGTTCGCCTACGACCACACCACCTTCATGGGGCCGAAGCAGAACGTGAAGTTCGACATCGGCGAGGTCTCGGCAGCCAAGTAACGCCGAACTTTTCCGCTTTGCGACGCCGTTGCTAGAACCTGGTGGGAGCGGCATGAGCATCGAGGAAACCAACGGCAGCGCGCGTCCCAACCGGGCGCGCGCTCTGGTTTGTGGGCTGCTCGCCCTGAGCGCGACAGCCTGCAAGTCGAAGCCCGAGCCGAGCCCCATCGAGCCTCCCCCGGACGCCGGTCCTGCGGAGAAGCTCGCGCCGGAAAGCTCGGCCGAAGCCAACGACGTCGGCGGAAAGCCTCGCGGAATCGGACAGGTCGCGCACGCCCCGAGCTACGAGATGACAGTCCTCGGCGCGAAGACGTGTCCGCCCCCTGCGTGGCACCACGTCAAGACCGGCTACACACGCCTCGGGGTAGAGGTGGAGATCCGGGGCAAGTCCACCAAGCAGCCGGTCCCCGCGAACCCGTTCTATGCCCGACTGGTGGATCCCGAGGGAAAGGCGTATCGGCCAGTCTTCGGCGGCTGCGAGCCCGACCTGCGCCACGAGCCGCTGGAGGCGGAGGACACCGTACGCGCGTTCGTGACCTTCGAGATCCCCGAAGCGGCGGGTCGCATGCGCTTGCGCTACGAGCCGCAGCTCAAGGCTCCAGAGGCTCTGGAGTTCGATCTGGGGTCCTCACCAACGACGGCCGACTCGGCGAAACCCTGAGCTCACGAGCCAGCAAGGGCCGCCCGGCGATGCAGGGCAGCCCTCGAGGCTGGTTTGGTTGGGGGTGAGGGTGTCGCGCTTCAAGGCGCAGCGACTGCACCCACGGCCATCGCCAGCGGCGTGCCTGGCGCGATCCCCAGCGCCAGCACCAAGAACCCAGCGATGACCAGCGCGCCCGTCACCAGGCCCGAGCGCATCGGCACGGCGAGCGGAGCGCCAGGCGCGGGCTCCCGGAAGTACATGAACACGATCACCCGCAAGTAATAGTAGGCGCCCAGCAAGCTGTTGAGCAGACCGAGCACCGCGAGCAGGTAGAGCTCGCTGTCGATTGCCGCGCGGAACACGTATAGCTTGCCGAAGAAGCCGGCGGTGGGGGGCATGCCGGCGAGCGATAGCAGGAACACCGTGAACGCCAGAGCCGCCGCAGGGTGGCGCTTGCCCAGGCCCGCGAGGTCCTCGTAGCTCACCGCCTCGGCGCCTCGGCTGCCGCACAGAATCAGCGCACCGAAGGCACCCGCCGTCGACACGGTGTAGGTCAGCAGATAGAACATCACGCTGGCCTGGCCCTCGGCGGGAGCACGCATGGTCGCCACCAAGCCGACGAGCACGTACCCAGCGTGGGCGATCGAGGAGTAAGCGAGCATGCGCTTGACCGACTCCTGACGACCGGCAATCAAGTTGGCGACGGTCATCGTCAGGATGGCGAGGAACGCCAGCACCGGCGGCCAGCCAGTACCCCAGCTCATCAAGCGCTCGTCTCCGAAGCTGGTCAGCAGCACTCGCATCATCACGGCGAACGCCGCGGTCTTCACCGCCACTGCCATGAAGGTCGTCGCTGGCGTCGGAGCGCCCTCGTAGGCGTCGGGAGTCCACATGTGGAATGGCACCGCGCTGACCTTGAACGCCAGACCCGCCAGGTTGAGGACGAGCCCAAGCACGATCAGCGCCGCGTTCACCTTGCTGTCGGGCTGACCGATGCTGGCGACCGCGTCGCCGATCCCCTTGAGATCGGTGTGCCCCGTCGCGCCGTACAACAGCGCGGCACCAAACAGCATCAGCGCAGCAGCGAAGCTGCCGAGCAGGAAGTACTTGAGGGACGCTTCGGCGGCGCGGGGGCTACCCCGGCGCAGCCCGATCAGGGCGTACACGCCGAGACTCATGGTCTCCAGGCCGATGAACAAGCTCAGCAGATCCCCCGAAGCCGCCAGCACCTGGGCACCGAAGGTGGCGAGGATGACCAGCGGGAAGAACTCACCGCGGTCGATGCGGTGCTCAGGCAGGTACCCGCCTGCCAGCAAGGCGGCGAAGGCGCCGCCCAGACACAGCACGAAGCTCATGAAGAGCGCGACGCGATCCATCACCAGCCAGGGCTCGAGGAGCTTCAGCTCCGGGAGGTTCGCGGGTCCAACCATCCAGACCGCGACGCTCAGCACCGCCCCAGCGAACAGGATCACCGCGGCGCCGAGGCCCAGCTCACCGCTGCGACCCGCGCCAGCGTCCACGATGTGTTCGGTGCCGTGCAGCTCCTTGTCGATCTGAGGCTTGCCGAAAGCCTCAGCGAGCATCAGGAGCAGCGCGCCAAAACCAACCGCCAGCAGGGGCGAGAGAGGGAACAGCAGATTCATTGTGCGCTCTCCTTGTCGAGCGCGGCGGTCGCACCCTCAGCAGCCTCTTGTTGTTTCTTCGGATCCTCGGGGTAACCCGAGCTCAGGGCTCCGGAGAGCCGAGGGAGCAACACGGCGCGGTCCGGGTCGGTGTCCATCGCGTTGCGGAACTCACGAGTCGAGTCCATGAAGCGCGCCGTCACGCCGGATACGCTCGACTTCATGCGGTCGAGGAACAGGTTCGGGAACAGGCCCAGCACGAACACCATCGCGATCAGCGGCGCGAGGACCACGGTCTCGCGGATGTTCAGATCCTTGAGGTGCTTGTTCTTCGGGTTGGACAGCGGACCGAAGAAGGTCTTCTGCACCATGCTCAGCATGTAGACCGCAGCGAGGATCACGCCGAAGGCGGCCAGCCCTCCCTGGAGCTTGCCGTGGCTACCGAGCACGCTGGAGGTGAAGGAGCCCATGATCACCATGAACTCACCCACGAAGCCGTTGGTCCCGGGGACACCGATGCTGGACATCGTGATCAGGACGAAACATGCCGTGTAGATGGGCATCACCTTGGCGAGGCCACCGAACTCACTCACGAGACGGGTGTGCCGCCGGTCGTAGATCACACCGACCAGGATGAAGAGCGCGCCGGTGGAGATGCCGTGGTTGACCATCTGCAGCACGCCACCCGCGATGCCCGCCTCCGTTCCAGTGAACAAGCCCAGCATCACGAAGCCCAGGTGCGCCACCGAGGAGTAGGCGATCAGCTTCTTGATGTCCGACTGCTTCCACGCGACGAGCGCGGCGTAGAGGATGCCACCGCCGATGGCGACCCCAGCCAGGTTCGCGGCGGCCGCGTAGGCCGGCCCAGCGAACATACCCATGCAGAAGCGGATGTAGGCGTACGTTCCGAGCTTCAGCAGCACCGCTGCCAGGATGACCGAGCCGCCCGTCGGCGCCTGGACGTGCGCGTCTGGTAGCCAGGTGTGCAGCGGGAACATCGGCACCTTGATCAAGAACGCCAGCGCGAATGCGGCGAAGCAGAGGTAGGCCGCGGTCTTCGGGAGCACGAGCCGGCTCAGGGCGAGGTAGTCGAAGGTGACGTAGCCCGCCAGCTGCTCGTGGGTCCACACCATGTACAGGATGGCCGCGAGCATCATCATGCTGCCCGCCATCGTGTAGAGGAAGAACTTGTAGGACGCCTTGATCTTCTCCACGCCACCCCAGATGCCGATCAGGATCAGCATCGGAACCAGCATCAGCTCCCAGAACACGTAGAACAGGAACAGGTCGAGGCTCACGAACGCGCCGAGCATCGCTCCGTGCAGCAGCAGCAAGCTGAAGCACAGGTCCTTCGTGCGCTTCTTCAGGGAACCGAAGCTAGCGTATGCGGCGAGGGGCGTCGTGAAGGTGGACAGGATGACGAGCCAGACGCTGATACCGTCCACCGCGACGTGATAGCGAATGCCAAACCCTGGAAGCCACTCGCGCACGTACTGGAAGTGCCAGCCGTCGGTCATCGGCGCCTTGAGCAGCCACAGCGAGGCGATGAAGTCGACCCCGAGCACCACCATCGTCACGCGGCGCAGGAGCTTCGGCGACTGCCGAGGCATGAAGAGGATCGCGACCGCCCCAACGATGGGCAGGAACACGATGACGTTCAGCAGCTGATCCCACTCGACGGCGGGCGCCGCGGCGGTCTCGACAGCCTTCTCGGGCCACATCGAGCCGATGAACGCGGCCGCCAGGAGCCCTACCAGGCCGAGCGCGAAGCGCTCGAACTTGGACTCCCGACGCGGGATCAGCGCGCCCAGAGCGAACGCAGCCGCGTAGGGCCAAGCCTGGACCAAAGTGCTTGAGAGCGAGTTCACTGCGAGTCTCCCTGCGGAGCCGGATGGCCTGGCGGTAGCACCAAGTGCGGACGGCCTTGATCGTCTTGTTGAATCGCCATGTTGGCTGGAGCAGATCCAGGCGGCCGCTCGTCCTTCGGCCGCGCGACCTCGTTCTCCCAGCTCGAGTGATGGCCGAAGGCGTCCTGCACCTCCAGACGAACGGTGCGGGCTGCGCCTCGTTCCAGGTTGAAGCTGGTGGTTCGGTTGTCGCCGAACTCATCCCCGGCATCGTACTGGAAGTCCCCGTCGCCCTGCTTGCTGCTCCAGCGGTAGCTGTAGCCCAGGCCAGGGGCCGCTTCCATGCGGTAGCTCCCGGTGCGATGGTTCTCGAACGGCTTCGCGTTCGCGTGGGGGGTGAGCATGAACCACCCCAGGCACGCAGTGCCCAGCACCATGGCGGCAGCGTACGCCTGCACCCTGCCGGTCTGCGCGTAGCGCAGGACCGTGCCGGTGACCTGGACGATGCCGGCGGTGAGCCGAGCGACGATGCCATCGACGATCCACTTGTCTGCCCAGGTGAAGAACTCCGCGAGCGCGTCCACGGCGCCGATGAAGGTCTCCTCGTAGAACTCGTCGACCCACCACTTGTTCATCAGGAAGCGGTGCACCCCGGGTGCCTTCTCCGCGAGCTCCTGGGCGGGCTGACCGTTCTTGGAGATGTAGAAGAACCAGGCAATCCCGAGGCCGGCGAAGCCAACGAGCACTCCGGGAACCGCCAGGGTCAGCATCAGGTGGTGCTCTGGGT